>CAYXPO010000120.1:0-10288 GCA_964466925.1 uncultured Nitrospirales bacterium | reverse complement strand
GAACACCGGATTCCGCCACCGCGCCCTCCCAATGGTCAAACCGCCACCCCGCGGTTGGCGCGGCGGTCAAGGTCACCACGCTCCCCGCTTCGTAGGAGTTCGCGCTGGGGGTTGCCTGCACGGTTCCAGCATTGCCGGGCGTCACCGTTAACGCAAGGGTGAATTTTTGGGTGCAGGGGCAGCCGTGCAACAGCGCCAGAGCCATAAGGACGCCAATCATTCCCGCACATTGACGAATCCAACCGTAACGCATCCGCATATCCTCCCTCGTTAACAATGCCAGTACATCCCATGCCACGTTGTCTCATTATACGCATGTTTTTGGCGCGTTTGAAACCTCCACGATGGCGCTTTCCCGAGTCCAATGCATACCGTGGCGCTATTCCACCCAAAACGAATAGAGATCGGCATTTTTCAGGTGAATGCGCAAGCACACCGGACTTGTAAACGCCTCGGGCGGCGCCGCATCGGAGGCCTGTGGCGGGATGGTATCAGGGAGGGCATCCGATCCTTTCCATTTCACCGGTAGGCGCACATCATCCGTGGTGACAGGAACGGAATCCTTTTCGGCATACCCTGGCAAGGGCCCCCCATCACGTCCCAGCACTTCAACCGAGATGCTCCCTTTGGCGGCGGCATTGAGATACAGATGTTTTCCACCCGCAAGGATCGGTTTTGTGGTGATGACGCCCTCTTCCCCGGCATGAAGCGATACAAATCCGTCCCGGCGGAGCACGGCCAGACAGATGGCGCCCCAGCCATCCTGTTGATCCGCTTTATCCTCCGGCGAGAGCGTGCCTGGGTCGCGGGGCGTTCCGTCGAGAGTAAGCCCGTAAATATCATCGCGCCACTTCAACGCGGAATAATAGAACCACAGTTCTTTTTCCCGGACGAGGGGACGGTTGGCCGCCAGCAATTGCGTGCGGTCATATACACCGATGAGCCCATTGCGCGTATCGGACGGAGGGATGAAGGGTTTGCGCTCCCCGAGGCGGACCCAATGTTCCAAATCCCGGCTCATGACCAACTGAATTTCGTGGAAGCCGTCCGTGTTGTTCTTCGCCGGAAGACAGGTGCCTGTGGGGTAATACAGGCTGGGCAGGCCGAGGTACACATCCTCATAAGGAAAGACGCCGATGTTATAAACCTCGGCCCGCCACACGGGCTGAGGCCCCGGCGCGGCCCCGGGTTGCGGCATCGGTTCCACAAAGAGCGGCCCCAGCATGGCGGGATTGGCGAGGCGGCGGCGAATTACCCCGGGCGCCATGCGCTGGTCTTCGGCATCCGCGCCGAACAGCATACGCCGCGGCGTCCAGTGCTCGAAGTCCGTGCTGGTGGACAGGCCGAAGGCGCGGCCATATTCATTATTCGTTTTCACCATGGCGAGAAAGATGTGCCGTTCAACATCCAGCGCCAAATGCGATTCGTCACTCGACGGAATTTCCGCCGTGCCGAGGGGAGTCCAATGAATGAAGTCGCCGCTGACATACGGCTTGCGGTTGATTGCGCCCACGAGCGCCTTGAAGCGCCGTTCCGGATTCGGTTCGTCCGGATCATAAACAACCCCGTCAATCGCGTTGTTCGGAGGTTCGGCCACCGGAGGAATCCAGTTATTCTGCTTCGAACCATTGAGGGAAACGAGCCCGAGCACCGGCTTTTCCCAGTGCCGCCCGTCTTTGGACGTGGCCAATGCCATGCCGGTGCGCTTGTCCGCATCGCCGCCATAGGCATAATACAGCATCCGGTACGTGCTGTCTTCCGGACACCAGACCGGTTCCATCCGGGTTTGGATCAACGGTCCGTCCGGCGGGATGTCCGGACGCAGCACCGCCCCGCGCTTTTCCGGCGTGTGCATGACGGACACCACCCCTTGTTTCGACGCGATCAAGGCATCATCCAGAAAAAGCTGATGCCGCCCCGGCAATACCCGCACAGGCGTTTCATCCGCCCCCTCCACAGCCCATGCCGCATACATAAAAAACACACCAAGACATGCCGCATACGCCACCAAAAGCTTTTTCATCGGTTACTTCTCCCAATAGGCATATTATACCGCTCCTATGTTTTGGTCAAAGTTCTCCAACCATTTCCGCAATCGCGTTGACTGCCAAATTCAACATGTTCTTTTCCGAGGGCGTTAGCCGGACGAAGCCGGGTTCCCCTCCTGTCCGTTTTTCGGCGCTTTGGTGGAATCTGGGTTCTTGCCGCCGAGGCCAGACCTTGTATGCCATAGTCACGTGAGGTGGTTTTCACCACGGTCAATTTCAGCCCCTTAAATGAGCTTGTAATAGATGACATCCACGGATGGCGGATGGCCGGGGACGACGGCGGAACAACCGGCCTGACAAAGAAAAAAGGAATTTGGGTGAGAAGCATGGATGTGTCCATGTGCGGCCAAAGCGGGTATAAAAGTTGACTGGCCCGGCAAAGTTTGGCAAAGTATGGGCTTCTGGTAAAAACCCGCCGTGACTGGCGAGCGTGAGCGTGGGACAAACCACGGTGGAGCGGCGGGCGAACGCAGCCGATCGCCTGGGCATTTCTTAATTACAATACGGATGGAGCGATCCCTCTTGGGCTGGCCGGGGTTTCCGCGCCGGAAATTTGGAGACAGGCGATGCAACGCACCCCGTTGTTTGAGGAATATGCCGCGCATGGGGCAAAAGTAGTGGATTTTCACGGCTGGGAGCTTCCGGTGCAATTCTCCGGCATTCTTCAGGAGCATCTCCATACGCGGGCGCATGCCGGACTCTTTGACTGTTCGCACATGGGTGAATACATGATTCGGGGACAGGCCTCGATCCGGGCCTTTGACCAATGCGTGTTTGGCGATATGATCACGCTGAAACCGGGCCGGTGCCGCTATACCGCCCTTCTCAATGACCGGGGCGGGATTATTGACGATTGCGTCGGCCTCAAATTATCCGAGGACACCCTGTATCTGGTGACGAATGCCGGGCCGCTTGAATTCGTGGCCCAATTGCTCCAAAAACAATGCCCCGAGGTGGAAAATCTCTCGGAAGCCACCGCCAAGCTGGATATTCAAGGGCCCAGCGCCCGCAACGTTTTGCTGGCGCTGGGGCTGGACCCGGTATCCAACCTGGCGTATTGGGCCGGCGCCCAAACGTCTTGGCGGGGCAAACCCATCCTCGTGACGCGCGCGGGATATACCGGCGAATTGGGGTACGAATTGTTCGTCCCCAACGAAATAGCCGCGGACCTCTGGCGCGCGGCCACCGCGCATGCGGAAGTGATTCCCTGCGGCCTGGGTGCGCGGGACACCCTGCGGACGGAAGTGGGATATCCTTTGAACGGCGATGACCTCTCGGAATCGAAAACACCGCTCGAAGCCGGTATGGAACGGTTCATTTGCTGGGATAAAGAGTTCATTGGAAAGCAACACCTGTTGGAGCAGCGGGAACGCGGCGGCTATACCGTCCTTACCGCCATTAAATCCCTCAACCGGCAGGCGCCCCGCCATGGCTTCGAGGTCAAGCACAACGGCGCGGTGGTGGGCGAGGTGAGCAGCGGCACCTTTGGCCCGAGCGTGGGCTGCGGGGTGGGATTGGCCTATCTGCCCCCCGCCTTGGCCGTGCCGGGAACGCCCCTGACGGCGGGGCCGCGCGATTTGCCCATCGAGGCCGCGGCGATACCGGTGTATAAGGGCGGCACGTGCCGCATTAAAGTAAATTAAAACGGACTGGGAAAATCACCATGCAGGAACGGCGCGAATACATTCGCCGGCAAACGGACCGGGAATTGCTGTTGCGCGCGTATGCGAAAGAAGAAGAGGCCCGTGCTCCGAACGACAAGGAGCGGCGGCATCTGCGGCGCCGGATTATCCGGCATAATTGCTCGCTGGCCATGGCGCTCCGGGTGCAGTATCCCGGCAAAGACGATGATGTGTGGACGGCGGACGAGTGCCCCATCGAGGCCAAGTTGTACGATCTCAGCGAAGAGGGCTGCCTGGTGGTCACCCGCGAACGTCTCGAGATCGATCAGGAACTCATTGTGACCATCCAGTTGCGCGACATGAATGAAGTCCATGCGATAGGAGTCATCCGCTGGGCGAAACGCATCGAAGACTCGAAGCGCACCGCCCTCGGCGTGCAATTCAAAATGATCAAAGAAGAATCCCGAAAGCTGTTGCCGGCTTTCTTGCAAAAAATGGAACGAACCGTTGGATTTTAATAGATAGGAGCTTGTGAACCCATGAATCCAAGTGAATTGCGGTATACCGAAGACCATGAGTGGATTGGCCGGGACGGCGATGTCTATGCCGTCGGCATCACCGATTTCGCCCAGGACCAGCTTGGCGACATCACCTTTGTCGAGTTGCCCGGCGTGGGCCGCGTGGTCCAGCGCCACGAAGAGACCGCCGCCGTGGAATCCGTGAAAGCCGCCGGTGATGTCTATGCCCCGGTGGCGGGGACGGTCGTCGCGGTGAATGACGCCCTCGAACGTGAACCGGAACTAGTCAATCAGGACCCCTTCGGCGCGGGTTGGTTTTTCAAACTCGGGCAGGTGGATGAGGCCCAAGTGAACGAACTCATGGACGCCGCCGCGTATACGAAGTTCCTCGAAACCTGCGGCGACTGATCAGGAGACCCCCAAAAATGAGTTGGATTCCGGCAACGGAAACAGAACGGCGCGCCATGCTGGACACGGTGGGCGCGGCCTCTTTGGAAGATTTGTTCGCCTCCATTCCGGCGGAACTGCGGATGCGGTCGTGGGGCGTGCCCCGCGGACGCTCGGAAATGGCCGTGTGCGGACAGCTTGGGCGCCTGTCGGTCAAGAACGATGTGTGCTCGGTCAGTTTCCTGGGCGGCGGCTATTACGACCACTTTATCCCCGCCGCCGTGGATGCCCTGACCGGACGGAGCGAATTCTACACCGCCTACACGCCCTATCAGCCCGAGTGCTCGCAGGGCACGCTCCAGGCGATTTATGAGTATCAAACCGCCATCTGCCGGCTGACGGAAATGGAATTCGCCAACGCCTCGTTGTACGACGGCGGCACCGCCGTTTTTGAGGCTGCCACCATGTCCATGCGCCAGACGCGCCGCACCAGGATCATGGTGCACAAGTCGCTGAATCCGGTGTACCGGAAGATGCTCGAAACCCACGCCGCCAACCTCGGCGCGGAAATCCTCACCGGCGACAATCCCGAAGGCGCGGCATGCGTCATCGTGCAAAACCCAAGCGTTCTGGGCACCGTGCGTGATTTCTCCGAACTGGCGGAGCGGTGCCATCAGGCGGGCGCCTTGCTCGTCGTGTCCTTTTATCCCGTGTCGCTCGGAATGCTCAAGACCCCCGGCGCGATGGGCGCGGATATCGCCGTGGCGGAAGGCCAAAGCCTGGGCCAGCCCCTGGGATTCGGCGGCCCCTATCTCGGCATCCTGGCCACCCGGAAGGAATGCGTGCGCAAAATGCCCGGCCGCATTGTGGGCCAGACGGTGGACGCACAGGGCCGCCGCGGCTTTGTGCTGACCCTGCAAGCGCGCGAACAACACATCCGGCGCGAAAAAGCCATGTCGAATATTTGCAGCAACCAGGCCCTGTGCGCGTTGCGGGCGCTGGTGTATCTCTCGCTCCTGGGAAAAGTTGGCCTGCAAGACGTGGCAAAGGCTTGCCACGCGAAAGCCGAATACCTCAAGGGGAAATTGGGCTTTGCAAAAGTGTTGAACGATGGGCCAACCTTTAATGAATTCGCGGTCCGCCTGCCCAAGAACGCCACGGAGGTCATCGAACAATTGCTGCCCAAAGGTTTTCTGGCCGGCCTGCCCCTCACGGCAGCCGGCGTGGGCCATGTGAACGATCTGCTGATTGCGGTGACGGAAAAACGCACGCGCGAAGAATTGGACGCCTTTGCGGCCGCGCTGGAGGAAGCCTCATGCAACTGATTTATGAAAAATGCCGGGGCCGCCGCGCCGTGACATTGGACGCGCTGGACGTGCCTGAAAAAACATTGCCGCCGGAATTGCTCCGGGAAAAACCCGCCGAACTGCCCGAAGTGAGCGAACTGGACGTGGTGCGTCATTTCACCCATCTCTCGAAACGGAACGTGGGTGTGGACTCGCATTTCTACCCGCTGGGCTCCTGCACCATGAAATACAACCCCAAAATGACCGAGGCCGTGGCGGCCTATCCGGGTTTTGCCTGGCTGCACCCGCATTTGTCCACCGTCCCCGAATACCAGTCGAAATGCCAGGGCGCGCTGGAACTCGTTTACGAACTGGAACGGTTGTTGGCGGAGATCGCGGGGATGAAGGCCGCCTGCATCCAGCCCATGGCGGGCGCGCACGGTGAATTGACGGGGGTGCTGCTCATCGCGGCCTATCACCGGGATCATGGCAATTCCCACAAGGACACCATCCTCGTTCCCGATTCCGCGCACGGGACCAATCCCGCCAGTGCGGCTATCGCGGGCTACAAGGTGGTGGAAGTGCCGTCGAACGCGGAGGGCCTGATCGATCTGGAGAAGTTCAAAGAGGCGCTGACTGATCGCGTGGCGGGCGTGATGCTCACCTGTCCGAACACCCACGGCCTGTTTGAAACGAATATCCGTGAGATTGCGCAACTGGCGCATGCGGCGGATGCGCTGCTCTATTACGACGGCGCAAATCTGAACGCCATCATCGGGCAATGCCGTCCCGGTGATTTGGGGTTCGACGTGATGCATTACAACCTGCACAAGACCTTCGGAACGCCCCATGGCATGGGCGGCCCCGGATCGGGGCCGGTGGGCGTGGGCGAACGGCTGCTTCCGTATCTGCCGGGGCCGCGCGTCATGAAAACCAAACAGGGCTACACGCTGGACATGCCCGATAAATCCATTGGCCGGATGGCCCCGTTTTTCGGAAATTTCCTCGTGGCCGTGCGGGCCTTCGCCTACATCCTGCATCTGGGCGATGAAGGGCTGCGCGATGTCGGCAAAATGGCGGTGCTGAACGCCAACTACGTGCTGGCGCGCCTGAAATCAGCCTACAAACCCGCCTTTCCGGGCACGTGCATGCATGAATGCGTGTTCACCGCCTCTCCGCAGGCCGCCAAGGGCGTGCATGCCCTGGATATTGCGAAAGGCTTGATCGATCTCGGATTTCATCCCCCCACCATCTACTTTCCGTTGACCGTGAAAGAGTGCCTCATGATCGAGCCGACGGAAACGGAAAACAAGGAAACGCTGGACGCATTTTGCGAGGCCATGCTCGAGATCGCGAAACGGGTGGATACGGATGCGGAATCCCTGCATGCCGCGCCGATCACCACCCCCGTCGGGCGCCTCGACGAAGTCAAGGCCGCCAAAGAACTCAACTGCGCAAAGCTATTATGAATCTGGGAGAATCCGTGCATGATGGCTATTGTATAGCTCTTGTTTTTCTCCGTTGATTGTTTAAAACGTGGCTGGTTTTTTTGATTGCTTTTACCCACGGCTTGTGCTATGTTTTGAAAAGAGGGGGAAATGTTCCCCAACCCAAAAGTAGTGGTCCTCGACGCGAGGTGAAACAACCTGTAATGAAGGAGGGATGAAAATGGAAGTGTGGCTGAAAATTCTGCTTAGCATTCTTTTGTTCCCATTGGGCCTGATTGCATGGGCCTTCTAAATGGCAGGGATTTCTGTTTTTTGAAATGACGGAACCTCTTTGTCATTTACCGTATTTCGTGGATAAATCAAGAGGCGAGGGAAAAGAACCAGTGTTCTGGTCTCTCGCTTTTGTCTTTTTTACAATGCGATGCAACCACCCTTCTCTTTCCTCAAAACTGTCAAATCGTAAATGATAGGGGGCGGTACAGCGGACACCGGGGCGATTGTTTGCTTCTCCGCCCGATTTGGCGCGGCTTGACGGTTCCGTGGTGAATGCAGAACACAACGCGGTTTATGCCTCCCCATGGACCGGGTAGGGGGCGGCGATCCGCCCGGCGTGGGAGGAACGGTTTCAACGATTCGCAGGACAGAATCCGTCTTCGCCGGTATCGCAGGAAACATAGCCGCCGTAATTGTAGAATTGGATCAAGCGCAACAGTTCCGAAAGGCCGATGCGCCAATCGCGGGGGGTGTAATCGCTGGAATGCGGGGCGCACTCCTGCGGACCGGGGCCGGGGCTGTAGCCGTCTTCGCCCGCGCTGTCGCAGTGGAATCCGTTGGAGTTGTAGAACTGGATGATGCGCAGCAACTCATAGAGGGTGATGACGTTGTCGCCATTGATATCGCCGGAATGCCGGGTGGCGGGCGATTCGCCTTCGTATGCGCCTTCGCCGCTTTCACCTTCATTCGGGGCTCCTTCACTTTCCCCTTCTTCGCCCTCGGCGGGCGGCGTGCAGCTTTCATTAAAGGAAAGCCGCCAGGAGAGCAAGCTTCCCGTGGCGCCGCTTTCCCGGTCATAGACCATCAGCGACCATGTGCCCTGTGCATTTTCGCCATCAAAGGCCGAGAGGGATTCCACGGGAGCATAGGAGCCCGCATAGGGCGCCGCCGCCAGAAGAATGTGGGTGGAAGACTCGTCATCAAATACCGTGTTTGGAAATCCCGCGGCTTGGGTGGCGAGTTGGGTGGCCAGGAACACCACGGTGGCCGACGGGGATTCCACCCAAACCACCAGATGATCGGCGTTCTCATGGGTGATTTCCACGGCGACATTCACATCGGTGATTGGAAGGGAAATGGGGACTTCCAAGCGGGATATGGTCTGATGCAAATCATTGACGGGCAGGGGTTCCTCCGTGGACAGGAATTCCAAACATCCCTCCCATTCACCTTCCATAGTGCCTTCGGTATTGCCTTCCAACGCAACGCCTTCCCCCTCCTCCGGCGAACCTTCGGAGAGCGAGCCCTCACTCCCGCCTTCCTCCTCGTCACCTTCGCTCAACTCCCCTTCGCCCTCCACCCCTTCGCCTTCCGGGGTTTCTCCTTCCGCCAGCCCCTCACTTGTTTCGCCTTCTTCACCTTCAGGGAACGCTCCTTCCACTCCGCCTTCATTCATTTCGCCTTCCCCTTCGATGGTTCCTTCGCCTTCAAGGACCTCCCCTTCCAGCGTGCCTTCTACTTGACCCTCCTCCAGGGAACCTTCGGAGGGTGTCCCTTCCTCGGAGCCTTCGCCCTCGGGCATCCCTTCTTCTTCGCCTTCCACGGGCGGATACCAGTTCAGATAAAACTGTTCCGCGGCGTTGCGAATCATGATCTTGTGGGTTTCCACACTGGGGTGAAGCCCGTCGCCGGGGAAGGGAAAGGTTCCTATCATGATGGTGTCAAAGGCGGCGTCGGGCATGGGATAAGCCTTGAATCCGCCGGGGTACGGCACGTAATTCGGATACCCGCCGGGACGCGGCGCGCCGGCGGGGGAGTTGTAGTAATTCTGCAACAATCCGAAATTTTGAACGTAGTGGCAGTTGGGCGTGCGCTGGGCCACCGCCAGTTTGAGCTGGCCCACCTCGATGAAGCAGGTGTTCACCATTTCCTGCGTCATGCCCCCAAAGTCATAGGTCTGCCCGAGCAGCGCGAAAAACACCTGGATGGTCAGCCGGTTGATATAGTCGTAGTCCGCGATCACGACATGTTTAATCTGCGGATGCAGCAGACAGTGATTCACCACGGTTTGAATGTTGTTTTGGATTTCCTGCCACCACCCCGGACGGAGCAGGGGATAAATGCCGGTGAATACGTTCGTATCCCGAATCTTGCCCAAAACATCGTTACCCCCGATCATCAAATGCACGGCATCTATGGTGGGATGCAGGAGCAGTTGCTGGGTGATGATGTTCAGATGGTCCTGTTTCGCCCAATCCGATGCCTTTGTGCCGCCGACGGCCGTCAGGGAGCCCTCGGCCTGCACATACGGGCGGCCATATTCCTGAAAGACCTGGTCTATGGCCCCGCCATACCACACCGTGGCGGACCAACTGTCCCCGACGATTAAAATACGCGGCTCGGCAACAGCACTCCCGGAACACACCACCACACCACACACCAACCATAACCACCGTGACTTCATAAAGTACATTACCTTGTTTTCTTGATCGTTTTCTGCCCGTTCCCGCGTTGTACGCGGGAACGCGCTTGTCTTCACGCTTCACTATGCCTCTTGTTACACAACTCCCGGACAAAAGCCGTCTTCGCTTCCGGAGCAGGCGTGGTAACCGGATGAATTATACAACTGAATCAAGCGCAGCAATTCGTACAAATCAATTTTCCAATTGGGGCCGCCGAAATAATCACTGGAATGCGGACGGCAGGTTTGATCGCCCGCGCCGGGCACATAGCCGTCCTCGGAGGGACTCTCCACCGTGTCACAGG
>CAYXPO010000119.1:9824-10294 GCA_964466925.1 uncultured Nitrospirales bacterium | reverse complement strand
GATTTCAGCGGCAATAGCCTCGATAGGCTGATTCCCCGCGATTACCGTGATTCGGCGGGGTTCCAGGGCGGCGATCTCCAGGAATCCCAGACGTACGCGCCGGTGAAATTCCAGGGACTGCTGCTCCATGCGGTCGGCCCGGCCACGGACCCTCGCACGTTCCAGTCCCTGCTCCACGGGCAGATCGAGCACGAATGTCAGGTCGGGCCACACCCCACGCGTGGCCAGGTGGTGCAGGAGTTCGATCTCCTCCATGGGCAGGCCCCGTCCCGCGCCTTGGTAGGCCGTTGTGGAATCCGCAAAGCGGTCGCAGAGCACGATACGTCCCGATTCGAGTGCGGGGCGGATGACCTCCTCGACGATTTGCGCGCGGGCGGCTTCATACAGCAGCAAGTCGGCGATGGGCGACATGGAGACGTGGCGGGTGTCGAGGAGCACGGCGCGAATGGCATCGGCGATGGGAACGCCGC
>CAYXPO010000119.1:0-9814 GCA_964466925.1 uncultured Nitrospirales bacterium | reverse complement strand
CACCAGCACGTTATACCCTTTAGATTCCAAGTGGGTTTTCAATAGATCGATCTGGGTGGTCTTCCCACACCCCTCAACGCCCTCGAACGTTATAAAATGCCCGTTCATTCATCCACCGTGGCGCGCCGTGCCTCATGGCCTTCCTGAAACAGCGTTTCCAGGGCGGCGGCATCGGCATTTTTAATGGCCTCGGCAAAAGCGTTTACCCCCTCCTGTAATTCGCTTAAGCCTGCAAGGATGGCCTCGCGGTTGGTGAGGCAGATATCCCGCCAGATTTCCGGGCGGCTGGCGGCGATACGTGTCATGTCGCGGAACCCCGGTCCCACAAAGGGGCGGACGTTCTCCTGATGGGCGGCCAGCACCGCCAAGGCGGACGCCAGCACATGCGGGATATGGCTGGTCCGCGCCAGTATGGCATCATGGGCGTCCGGAGCAATGTCCACCACCTCCGCGCCCACGGCCCGCCATAACGCCACAACGGCCGCACGCGCGGCAGGATCAAGATCGGGCGCGCTCTCCACCAGACATACTGAGCCTTCATAGAGATTGGCCCGGCCATGTTCCGCGCCGAATTTTTCGGAACCCGCCATGGGATGACTGCCCACAAAACGCCGAAGCGCGGGCCGCGTGGCGCGGGCATGTTCGCAAATTTCGTTCTTGGTGCTGGCGACATCCGTGACAACCGCCTGGGGCGGACAGGCGTTCCGGATTTCATCCAGTTTGGGGATTACGAGGGCGGCGGGCGTGGCCAGTACGATCAAATCCGCGGAAACTACGGCTTCCGCCGCATTCAGACAGGTTTCATCCACCGCGCCCATGCGCAAGGCCGTATCGAGAGAACTTTGACGATGCCCCACGCCGAGCACCTTCGCGGCCAATCCGCGTGATTTAAGAGCAAGGCCGAGCGATGCGCCCAACAGCCCCACTCCGATGATGGTCACGCGGTTAAAATGAGGTTCCATGGTTACCCCTGCGCTGCGGCTTTGGCTTCCTGAATGGTAAATGCTCCCTGATAGAGTGCCCGCCCGATGATGATTTCGTCAACCCCGTCCTTTTCCAAATCCCGCGCCTTCCGGATGTCGTCCAGCGAAGAGATGCCCCCGGAGAGCGTCACGGGAACGCCCACGGCTTGCGCCACGGCACGGGTCGCCTCGAAGTTGGGGCCGTTCATGGTGCCATCCCGCGAGATGTCTGTGTAAATGATGCGGGCCACGCCCACGGCGGCCACTTCCCGGGCGAATTCCACGGCGGGTGTGCGCGTTTCTTCCAGCCAGCCGTTCAGCGCCACCATGCCCTTGCGGGCGTCAATCCCCACCGCAATGCGGCCCGGCCAGATACGGCAGGCTTCGCGCAAAAAGAGGGGATCGCGATGGGCGGCGGTGCCCAGCACCACCCGCTTCGCGCCGGCCTGAATGACCGTGCGGATGTTTTCCAGCAGGCGGATGCCCCCGCCCACTTCATACGGGATGCCGGCCGCGGTCAAAGCGTGCAACTGCGGCTCGATGCAGCAGGTGCCCGTCTTGGCGCCGTCCAAATCAACAATATGGAGAATCCCATCGCCCAGTGCGCCATACCAAATTTGCGCTTGGGCGATGGGATCTTCGGAAAAAACCGTTTCGCGGTCGTAATCACCCTGAATGAGACGGACGCAGTGTCCGCCCCGGATATCCACGGCCGGTACGATGCGCATCAGGCGGACACTTCCATTTCGAGCGCCGCTTTTGCCTGTTCCACGATTTGGGCGAAGGTGACGTCATCCGTGGCGGCAATTTCCGCCAGCGCCTTGCGGTCCAAGCTGACGTTCGCTTTTTTCAGCCCGTTGATGAGCCGGCTATAGGTAATGCCGTGCGCCCGTGCGCCCGCGTTGATGCGCGCAATCCACAGTTTGCGGAAATCGCGCTTCCGGGCCTTGCGGTCGCGGTAGGCGTATTGCCCCGCGTGGTCCACGGCCTGTTTGGCGGTTTTCAGAAGCCGGTGGCGGCTGCCGCGGTACCCTTCGGCCAGTTTCAAAATCTTTCTACGGCGGTCGCGGGAGGCCGGATTATTGGTTGCTCTTGGCATGGTGTGTAATCCTTCTCGTTGTGCTCATCGGCGTTACGCGGAATACGGAAGCAGGCGCTTGATGCGCTTCTTTTCCGATTCGGACAGTAGAGCGGGCTTCCGGTAATTGCGTTTGCGTTTCGCGTTCTTCGCGGTCTTCAAATGGCGGTTGAACGCCTTCGTGCGCTTGAACTCGCCGCTCTTGGTC
This sequence comes from uncultured Nitrospirales bacterium, assembly GCA_964466925.1. Lineage (GTDB taxonomy): Bacteria > Hydrogenedentota > Hydrogenedentia > Hydrogenedentales > CAILVY01 > CAILVY01. The sequence continues at coordinate 7,566 of CAYXPO010000119.1, read as the reverse complement.
CGTTTAAACCGTTTCGCGGCCGCGCGGTTTGTCTTGATTTTGGGCATACTAATCCCTTCCTTTCGGATTCAGGAGATAGCTCCGCTGCTCGGGCAGACTCCATATCCAGGTTCGCTGTCCGGGCGGGGTGCGCCCGGACCACTTACTTTGTCACCGGCGTCAACATCACACTCATGTTCCGGCCCTCGAACGGCGCCCGTTCCGGATCCACATGGTCGGACGTGAGATCCTTCGTGGCCTCGACCACCCGTTTCAGGATTTCCTTGCCGAACTCCGGATGCGCCATTTCACGGCCGCGGAACATGATGGTGACCTTCACCTTGTTGCCTTCCGCCAAAAACTCCCGCACATGATTCGTCTTGTAGGTGAAATCATGCGGGTCGATCTTCGGACGGTACTTGATCTCTTTCACGGTTACGGTGTGCTGATGCTTTTTCGATTCCCGCGCCCGCCGCTTCATTTCATACCGGTACTTCCCGTAATCCATGATCCGGCACACCGGCGGGATCGCTTTCGGCGCCACCTCCACCAAGTCCAACTCCCGGTCTTCCGCTTCGCGCAAGGCGTCGCGCGGGCTCATGATGCCCAATTGCTCACCGGCTTCGTCGATGACCCGCACCTGACGCGCGCGGATCTGGTGGTTGACGCGAACCTGTTCTTCCTTTTGCAGCTTAGCGATGAGTAAACCTCCTCTGGGGCACACTGCCCCAAACCACTGCACACCCGCAGCGTTCTACCACGGGTCACAAGACCCGCCCGCCGCGGGGAAAACAAAAAACACCGGCGGAGAACGCCAGCTCTCCGCCGATGCCACGGCTGTCTTTTCGGCTCGCTGCACCAACCAAGCTGGCAATCCCGCTTTCGCGGAACGCCGCATGGTGAGGAGCCGGCGCTCCCACTTCTCGAACGATCCCGGGGTGCCCCGGAACCCTCCGACCGGCATACTATAGCATCCGGGTTCGGGGGATGTCAAAGAAAAGATTGGGAAAAGATTGGGAAAAGGAAGTGAAAGAGGGCAGGGACGTAAACGGCAGCAAGAGGCTTGAGGTTTGGGGGGAACAGTGGGTTATAGGGGACGCGTCTTATGGACAGGCCCCGTGGAATCCGTATACTAATGGAAAATTAAGGAAGGAATGGATCAATGGAATCGCGGGAACGGTTTTTAGCGGCGTTGAAAGGTGAACCAGTGGACCGTCCGGCGGTGGCGCATGTGGCGGTGTTGACCTCGCTGGAGTTGCAGGAACGCACGGGGTGTTGGATGCCGGAGGTGCATCATGACCCGGTGAAGCAGGCCACATTATTGGCGGCGAATCATGAGGTGCTGGGGTATGACGCGGTGGGTTTCTTGATCAATTATTTCACGGAACCGGCGGCGCTGGGGGTTGCGATGGATTGGGGATCGCCGTCGGAATTGCCGATGTACCGGTCGCATCCGTGGCGGCGGCTCGACGATGGGGTGATTCCGGCGGATGTGCTTGCGCGCCCGCCGATCCGGACGGGCATCGAGACGATACGGTATGCGAAGCAGCAGTATGGGGAGCGAATGGGGATCATCGGGAAAATCATGGGGCCGCTCTCGATGGTGCAGGTGATGCATGGCTTGGAAGCCACGATGACCGGTTTGGTGGAGGACCCCGATATGATTGTGGCGTTTATGGACCGCACCATAGACCTGCTGGCGGGGTATGCCAACGCCCAATTCGCGGAAGGCGCGGACGCCATTGTGATCGGCGAAGGGGGCGCGGGCGCGCAAATGTTGTCTCCGGCCATGTATGCAGCGTATTTACTGCCGGTGCATCAGCGGCTCGTGGAATGTATCCAGGGTCCCACGATTCTTCATATGTGCGGGGACATCCGGCCGCGGCTGAATATGCTGGCGCGCACGGGGATCACGTGTTTCAATTTTGACTGGGCCGTTCCTCCGCAGGGCATGGTGGACGCTGCGCGGGGGCATTTCAGCGTCATGGGCAATATCAACACCGCAGACCTGCTATATGGCGCGCCGGAAACGATTGAGCGGCAGGTGGGGGAGTGTTTGCGGGCGGGGGTGCATATTATCAGCCCCGGGTGCGCGCTCAGCCCGAAATGCCCGAACCGGAATCTACGGCTATTGGCAGAAGTTACGGAACAATGGCACCGCGCCCAAGAATAGCACGCGGATGACGCGGATCAAACGGATTCGCACAGATAAGAAAAGACTGCTTTTCCAAGATTTGCCTAAAGTCCAGATTTTAGGACCATGTCGCAGATGGGGCCGCGGGATTTGGCGCCTTTGATGACCATGTGGCCGTAATTGTGGGTTCCCTTCATCATGCGCACGACCCAGTTCAAGGCGTTGTTGGATTCGTTGAGATAGGGGTGGTCCACTTGGCGGGTGTCGCCGAGGCAGAAACAGCGGACGCGTTCGCCCATGCGGGTGAGGAGCGCGCGGATTTCATACCGGGACAGGTTTTGGGTTTCGTCCACGATCACGATGGCGTTTTCGATGTTCATGCCGCGAATAAAGGCCAGCGGCAGAATCTCGAATTTGCTCCGGTTGAATCGCGTGTGGGTGGTGTCGTCTTTCTCGAAGATGCGTTCGGCGGGCCGCAACTCATGGAGTTTTTGGATTAAGGCGCGCAGATAACGGATGTAGGGTTCCATTTTTTCTTCGACGTCGCCGGGAAGATAGCCCATCTTCTCGCCAATCTCTATCATGGGCTTGAGGATGTAGATTTTGTCGAACAGTTTGTGTTCGAGGACGAGATAGAAGGCGGTGGCAAGGGCCAGGAACGTTTTCCCATACCCCGCCTCGCTTTGGAGGGTCACCAAATCAATGTTTTCGTCCAGCAACAGTTCAAAGGCCAGGTTCTGATACACATTCCGGGGGCGGACCTTCCAAACCTCATGTTCGTAATCAATTATCTTCTCCCCTTCATTTCCATGGTACAGCGGCTTTCCCTCTTTCCATTGAAACGAATTCGGAATGGGGTCTTCGCCGTCGGTTACGAATCCGGTATACAGTTGGGAATCGGATTGGAAAGGATGCGAGCTTTTGAATTCCTGGCTCTCGACGCCGGCAATCCGGGCGAATAATTGAAACAGGCGGTCATTGGTGACCAGGATGGGTTCCTGCATGCCGCTTGAGCGGACTTCACGCAGAATCTTCAAATCCGCGTGGCCATTGTGATCTCCGTCCCCATCGTGGAGTATTTGGATAACATCGAGATTTTTGTGGATGGCCTCCACCGCCAGCGCCACCAGATGTTTGAGCCGTGGCTCCTTCTTCAGCCGGTCCAACTCAAGAATGACATGAAACGGGATGCCAACCCCGTTTTCTTCTCCATTGCGCAACAGATTGATACAATTCGGATCTTCCAGCAGGGCGTTCGTGTCCAGAATATAATTCTTCTTCATCGAAATCCTCCGGGAGGAACACCTGGTTCATGCATGCGGCCATAGTACAAGGCATTGGAAAGTGGCGGTCTTTTAGAATTCCATGGACTTCTCCTCGCGTGGGTAAACTATTGTGCAACAACAGGTTAGATTTATGAACAAGATACCCCCTTCGCCTCCGGTCGGGATTCCGCAGGCGCGAGCGCGCGCTATTTCGCGGGCGGCGGCTCGTCATTGCAAAATGTTTGTGAACGGCTGACGGGTATTAGCGTAGAGCATCCGCCGGAAATATGCAAGACATTTTTTGCGCCGTTGATACCTGGATACTAATCGTGGATAATTCGCGGATAATAATGTTGCGTACTTTGGGATGCCCGGACGATTTTTCTGGATGCCCGGGTGGTGTCCCAGGCAATTTCCGCCGCGTGATTATTGTGTAGTAGGAGATGCAGGTATGAAACGCCGGTTTGTGGAGTCAGTCCCTCCCCTGATGGGCGCGTTTCTCTTTTCCTTGACGATTTATGTGCTGCATCAAGAACTTAAAGCCTATCGTATTCATGATGTTTTGAGGGCCATTGAGCGTCTTCCTGTCTCGCATCTTCTGCTGGCCCTGATATTTACGGTGTTTGGCTATCTCGCTCTTACCCTGTATGACGTGCTGGCCTTTGTGTATATCGGACGGCGATTGCCCTATCCCAAGATCGCGGTGACCTCCTTCATCGGCTATGCGTTCAGCAACACCATTGGTTTCTCGTTTCTGAGCGGCGGTTCCGTACGGTACCGCTTGTATTCGGCATGGCGGCTTTCCGCGCCGGACATTGCCCGTATCGTGGCGTTCTGCACCATTACCGGCTGGCTTGGATTTTTCACGCTGGGGGGCATTGCGCTGCTGGTGGAACCCTCTTCCCTGGGAACGCTATTGCACCTGCCTTTTCACGCAACGCATCCCGTGGGAGTTTTTTTCCTGCTTGGGGTTTCCGCTTATGGCCTTGCCTGTATCGTGCGCAAAGCGCCCATTCGCTTCCGGGAGGCTGAACTGCGCCTCCCGCGGCCGTGGCTGGTGGGGCTTCAACTCGCCGCAGCCTGTTTGGATCTTTCTCTGGCGGCGGCGGTGCTTTATATGGTGCTGCCGGCGGAGGCGGTCCTGTCGTACCCGGCTTTCCTGGGAGTGTTTATTGTAGCCATCGTGGCGGGGCTGGTCAGTCAAGTGCCCGGCGGGTTGGGCGTTTTCGAAACCCTCATTATCGTAATGCTTTCGGATAAGATCCCGGCCAGCGGCCTGTTGGGGTCATTATTGGCCTTCCGCGCGATTTATTACCTGCTCCCCTTAATTGCCGCCGCGGGAATCCTTGGGGGGTACGAACTCTATCAGCGGCGCGCCCGCGTGACGCGCGCGACTCAGGCGGTCACCTTTTGGTTCCCGGCCGTGGTTCCACGCCTGTTTTCCGCCATGACCTTCGCGGGGGGTGCGGTATTGTTGTTTTCCGGGGCCACCCCGAGCATCGAAGGGAGAATGCTCTGGCTGCGGGATTTTATTCCGGTGCCCGTTACGGAAATGTCTCATTTTCTGGCCAGTCTTGCCGGTGTGGGGCTGGTTTTGCTGGCCCGGGGCCTCCAACAGAAGCTGGATGCCGCCTATTTTTTGTCCTGCCTGTTGCTGATTTGCGGCATGGGGTTGTCGTTGCTCAAGGGGTTTGATTATGAAGAGGCGATTCTTCTTGGCCTGATGCTGGCGGTTATGCTGCCGTGCCACCGCTATTTCTACCGCACCGCCTCGGTATTGCGCGAACCGTTTTCCCTGGAATGGATTGTGTCCATTGCGCTTGTAATCGGGAGTGCGTTCTGGGTGGGCTTGTTGTCGTACAAGCATGTGGAATACTCCCCCGATTTATGGTGGCGTTTGGGCGCGGATGCGCCCCGGTTCATGCGCGCATCGGTTGGAATGGCCGTAGTGGCGGGTTTTTTCGCCGCCGCGCGTTTATTGCGGCCCGCGCCGCACGAGCCGGAAAAACCCGGAGAAGCGGAACTCGAAAAAGCGCATTCGATTATTGGCGCGTCGCGCACCACAACCGCTCACCTTGCCCTGCTGGGGGACAAATATCTTCTTTTTAGTGAGCAGGGCACCGGCTTCCTTATGTACGCCGTGGAAGCCAACAGTTGGGTGGCGCTGGGGGATCCTGCCGGCCCAGAAGCCGACATGCCGGAATTGGTGTGGCGGTTCAGTGAAATGGCGAAACACCATGGCGGCTGGCCGGTGTTTTACCAGGTGCAGCCGGAATACCTGTCCTTGTATGCGGATTTGGGCATGACCATGATGAAACTGGGCGAGGAGGCCCGGGTGCCTCTTCCGGAGTTCACCCTCGAAGGCAGCAGGCGGAAAACAGAACGCCATTTGATTCACAAGACCGAAAAGGAAGGCTACCGCTTCGAGGTGATTTCCGCGGAACAGGCCAGGGAACACATGCCCCAGTTGAGAGAAATCTCTGAGCAATGGCTCCAGGCAAAAAACACCCGTGAAAAGCGGTTCTCCCTGGGTTTTTTTGATGAAACATACCTCGCCCGTTTTCCGATGGCCATCGTGCGCAAAGGGGATACGCCGGGACAACAGGCCATCGTCGCTTTCGCCAATGTGCTGGAAGGCGGGGCGCGGGAAGAACTCTCCATAGACCTGATGCGTTACGCCACCCATGCGCCAGGCGGCGTTATGGAATATCTCCTCCTGCAACTGATGGATTGGGGCCGCACACAGGGTTATCAGTGGTTTAACCTGGGCATGGCTCCGTTGTCCGGGTTGGAGAGCCGGCCCGCCGCCCCCCTGTGGAATAAATTGGGCGCGATGGTCTACCGGCATGGGGAACACTTCTATAATTTTCAGGGGCTCCGGCGTTTCAAGGACAAGTTCGAGCCGGTCTGGAGGCCAAGGTACCTGGCTTATCCCGGCGGACTCAAGCTGCCCGTGATCCTCACCAATGTGGCAACCTTGATTTCCGGCGGACTCAAAGGGGTGGTGGCAAAATAATCAACCTCCCCTCTACAGGCCGGGCATAATTTGACTTGGGGACGGCGCAGCCTTTTAACCAATCGCCACGCACGGGGTGATCCAGAAAGGCATTGGCTTCCTTGTCATTCACAAAGCGTTCCTTTTCCGCGCCAGCGCTCCCGCGAGAACCATGCCGGTCTTTATAAATCCCGTTCGAGTCATGTTGTCCTGACGCCGCATGTAGCCTCCCTCCATTCCACCTGCGGGTCTGCAATGGGGAAAAAGCACAAATTGCTAATGTCCGTCCCTGGATGATAGCATTACCGCACGTTTATGGGGTAAAAAGTGATGAAAGAAGAAACCGCTCAGGAACGTATCGAACATTATTTACGGATTGCCGTGGCTGTTTACACGGTGCTCCTGGTCTTGGCGATGTATCCGGCCACGGTGGACCCGACGGGGGACATCAAACGGCTGATTACGGCGCTGGCGGCCTTTGGGCTGATGGCGTGGTGGACGCTGGCGGCGGCATGGTACGGCCTGCCGGTGCGGCGCCCCCGGCTGTTTTTTGAGGTACTGGCGGGTTTTCTCGGCCTGTATGTTCTTTCGACAATGCGTTCGGAGTTCCGTTGGTTCAGCCTGCTGGATACGGGCAGTTTTTTTTCATTGTTCGCGTTGTATGTGTTGGCGAGCCAGATTTACCACACGCCGGCGCAGGTGTTGCGGTTGTTTTGGGTGATGTGCGGGGCGGTGGGATGTTCTTCATTGTATGGGATGCTTCAAAAAGCGGGGATGGACCCGTTTCCGTGGGCGGAACGGACATCGGATGTGTATTTGAACCTTCCGGCGACGTTTGGGAATCCCAATTTCGCGGCCCACATGCTGATTCTCACGATTATCCTCGGGATTTTGTTGCTCACGCTGTGGAGGGGGGCCGGGGAAGAACAGGCGCTATCGGCAGGCCGGAGGAAGACCAGGCTGCTTGTGGCCTCGGTATTGATACTTTTGTTTGTGGTCCATATGCGGTTCACGGAGCAGCGGGCAGGGATCATTGCGCTGGCGGCGGCGCTGCTGCTGATGACGGCGGCATGGCTGATCGGGCGGCGTTTTCGGAAACCACTGACGGGGGCGGTAGTGTCCCTGGCGCTGGTGGCGGCCTTGGGGTTCGCCGGGATGGGCGGGGCGATGGCGGTGTCCAAAATGAAAGGTGG
>CAYXPO010000118.1:1412-10307 GCA_964466925.1 uncultured Nitrospirales bacterium | reverse complement strand
CGAGAGCACCCGCGCTATTTGCAGGCCGATGCATTCGGCGGCTACGACGGACTCTTCGCCCTCCGGGGAACCGGGCAACGACCGCGTCGTGTTCGAAGTGGCGTGCTAAGCGCATGCCCGCCGCAACTTCCACGAGACCCGCGCCAGCGCCCCGCGCCGGGCGCATCAGATGCTGGCGTGGATCAAAACACTCTACGAGATCGAGCGCGACGCCAAAGACCTTGACGCCGCCCAACGCCGCGCCCTGCGCTCCATCGCCCTCGGACGCAAGAACTACCTGTTCATCTGCAGCCACTGCGGCGGACTCGCCGCCGCCACGCTCTACAGCGTGATTAAAAGCGCCCAGCGCCACAGCCTCGACCCCTTCCACTGCCTGCGTGACCTCTTCCTGCGCATCCCCACCCACCCCAACAAAGACCTCCACCTGATCCTCCCCGGCCACTGGAAACACGAAATCCTGCCCACCCTCGACCTCACACCATTCACCGCCCCGCTCCTTAAAGTCTAAACCCTGCCACGCCCCCCCCACCCACGATCCCTGCGTGACTCCAACACGTACTTCACAGGACGCTTACGATTAATCGAGGCTTCACCGGGCATACTTGGGATAAAGACGATGGTCTCTATTACGCGCCATATCGTTACTATAACCCCGCAACGTCAAGGTGGTTGACGAGGGATTCAATGGATAAGAATCATGGAATGAATTTATACGCTCACACACATGCACCCAGAAGAGGTGCCAGAAAACAACCTGAATTCCAATCCCGATTCTGTTTCGCGCCTCAACAAGCGGCCAGACCGTTCTCCGCAGTTTTGCAGACGTCGTTTCCAATGGAATGGGGTTTCGTCCGGGGAACCGCTTGTGTGCGTCCCGACCTGATTTTTGCTTGGTTTTAATTTGTTGTGCCACCCCCTCAACCGTTCCGTGTAAAGTTGCATCTCGGGAACCGGTTCGGCATCATAGTCCAAAACATAATCGGAGCCGAACCATGTTTTCGCCCGGCGATGAATTTACCCAGCGGGTATATTCCACCATTACGAAGTACCGGTTGATTCAACCGGACCAGACCGTCCTGGCCTCGGTGTCCGGAGGCCCGGATTCCGTTGCCCTCCTCCATGCGCTGCATCAGCTCCGCTTTCCCGTGCGCGTGGCTCATCTTGACCATCAGACCCGGGGGGAAGCCAGCCAGGCCGACGCCGAATTTGTCCGATCGCTTGCCCAGCAGTTGAGCCTGCCCTTTCACATGGAAAGCCGCCCCGTGGAGGAAGAGGCCAAAGCCGCCGGCGCTTCCTTCGAGGAATACGCCCGTACGGTGCGCTACGCCTTCCTCACCCGCGTGGCGAAGGAAAAGAACTGCCCGGTCATCGCCACCGGCCATCACGCCGATGACCGCGCCGAAACCGTCCTGATCCGGGTGCTGCGCGGAACCGGCCCCGCCGGCCTGTCCGGCCTTCCCCCCCTGCGCATCAGCCAGGGCATTCGCATCGTCCGCCCCTTGTTTGAATGCACCCGCACGCAAATCAGGCACTGGCTCAGCGAACTCGGGATCGCGTGGCGGCGCGATGTTTCAAACGACGAACAGGCCTTTCTGCGCAACCGCATCCGGCTTGAACTCCTGCCCCTGCTCGAACGCAACTACAACACCCGCATCCGCAAGGCGCTGCTGAGGCTCGCGGAATCCCAACGCTGCGAAAATGACTTGCTGGAACAATTGACCCAGGACGTCTGGACTGCGTGCGTGTCTGACGGGAAGGCCATCGAACGGCAGACCTTTTCCCGCACCCATGAATCGCTCCAGCGGCGCTGCGTCCTCCGCCTCGCCTGGGAATGCGGAATCCAATTGCCCTACGAACGCACCATAGACGCCGCCGCCTTTGTACGCTCCGCCCCCACCGGAACCTACTTCGATTTGGGAAGCGACGTCCTGCTCTACAGCGGGCGCACCCACGCGGAAGTGGTGCGGCGTGCGGAAGAAACCGAAAGTTCCGTGACCACCCTCGCCATTCCTGGGGAAACCCCCGCCATGGGATACCGCTTTACCGCGCGCCTCCTCGAACGCGCCCCCGAAACGGACCTGCGGACCTATTGTACGCCCCGGCGTCAGGTCTTTGATGCGGATCAGGTCGGCCCCCACATCGAAGTGCGCTCCCGCCGGGATGGCGACCGCATCCGGCCCTTCGGAATGGATGGAGAAAAGAAATTACAGGATTATTTCGTGGACATCGGATTGCCCGCCCCGCAGCGTGACGCCCAACCCTTACTCGTGGCCAATAACCGCATTCTATGGGTGGTTGGCTACGCCACCAGCGCGGAAAGCGCCGTCTATCCCGCCACCCGGCGGTTCCTCGAGATCGAAGTCGAACCATGCGCCTGAACGAAACACCGTTGTTCTCCGCGGAACAAATCCGGAACCGCGTAATAGCCCTGGGAAGAGAAATCACACAACACTATCAAGGTCAAGAAATCATCCTCGTGGTGGTCTTAAAAGGCGCGATTGTCTTTGCCGCCGACCTGATGCGTGCGCTCGACATGGACGTTACCCTGAATTTTATCCGCGCGAAAAGTTACGTGGGAACGGAATCCAGAGGCACCGTAAGTTTCTCCCTGTTGCCCGAAACCCTGCTTGAAGACCGTCACATACTACTCCTGGATGACATACTCGACACGGGCCGCACCTGTTCTGAAATTCTGGCGTGGCTCAATAAGCACCGGCCCGCCAGCGTCCGCCTGTGCACCCTCCTGAACAAACCCGGGCGGCGCGTCATCCCCGTCGAAGCGGACTTCACCGGATTCACCGTCGAAGACCATTATGTGGTGGGGTACGGGCTGGACTTTGACGAACGCTACCGCCACCTGCCCGGCATTCACGTCCTGGAAGCCTGAGTCTTTTCCCTTACCGGCCCACCTCGTACGTGGTCCCCTCTTCATAATACAAGATGACATCCCGCCCCGACGCCTGGTGCTTGGATACGCTCAACACCCGGTGCGCGGAACGCATTTTATTCTGTTCCGCGTACTCCTTGGCCGCCTCCTCGTCGTCAAAGACCTCGATGTTGATGTTGTTGAACTGATCATATTTCTTGCGGAGTTCCCGGCCCATCGCCTCCAAATCCGCACGGGAACTGCCTTTGGGCACCACGCACACCATCCCCTTCAAGGAAGTGGCATTACCGCCCAATTCTTCCGCGGCTTCCGGAGATCGGCCCCACTCCTGAAGCACCGTGTAGCCAAACGATACCGCCGCGGGCGCGGTTGGCGCGGTGGCCGGCGCTTTTGAATCCAACGGCGCTTCGCTCAATACTTGATCCAGCAACTCCCCGCCCGGACGCGGCACCTGCGGCGGCAACGGCACCGCCCCGCTTCCGTACACCTTGCGCAGTTCATCCCGCAACTGCGCATTCTCGCGTTCCAAATCCGCCATCACCCGGTTCACCATTAAATTCAATGTTTCACTCAGTTGATTGATTTCCTGGCGCAGCGCGCTCACTTCGCCCGCCAGACGTTCCACGTCTTCCGCCCGGGCCACAGGCTTTTCTTCCACTTCGCCGCCCGTAATCCATCCCCACCAGGAAGAGGCGGCCTCCCGTGCGGGTTTGCTTTCCACAGAAGGTACGGGATTTGTTGGGGGCGGTGGGGGAGGGGGGATCGGCGCGGATGGTGCGGACGCTGCGGACGCTGCATTCTCCGAAGACGCCTCCGCCGCCTCGGGAAACGTGGCTTCCACCAAGTCTCCGTGAGCAACCATCATCACGGCCAATGCACAAACGCCCAAAAAAGCCGTCTCTATAGACTTGAATCGCATCATACCCCGTATCCTAACAGGAACTAACCCCCTAACGCACCTGTACTTAGGCAGAGGTCAACCGTCCCCTCCAAAATTCCTCGCTCTTTTTTTCATTCCCTGTACACAAAACAGCCCCGCCGGGCGTCTAATGGGGTGAATGGACGGATGCGAACACGCCCGTTGAAGGTTGAAGTCACCGTGAACCAAGGCCATGACGAATACGAACGCCTCGTGCGGCCCCTCGAAGACCGGATGATCCGGTTGATCTGGGGAGTGACCAGGAATCCCGAAGACGCTGAAGAGGCCCTTCAGGAAGCCCTTGGCGTGCTTTGGCGCAAGTGGGACCGAATCCGGGTGCACCCCAATCCCGAAGCCCTCATTTACCGCATTTGCATTCATTCGGCCTATGACCGGGTGCGGCGGCGCATGCGCCGGGAAAAACACGAAACCTTGATCGAGGCGGACCGCGTATCTTCCGCGAAGAATCCCGCCGATCTCCTCAATGCCAAGGAACTGCTCGCGGCCATTCATCACGCCATCGGCCAACTGTCCCGCAACCAAGCCATCGCCGTGACGATGCGTTTTGTGCAAGGGGTATCCTACGGCGATATCGGCCGCGCCTTGGGATGCCGGGAAAACACCGTCCGAAAACACGTGGAACGGGGCCGGGAACGGCTGCGTGACCTTTTGCATCGCGTAATTTCCGATCAACACGGGGTGGAGAGTCTCCCATGAACCATCAACCTGAACCCGAAGACCCGGTGGAAGCCATGCTGAAAAAAGCCTTTGAACAGGAACCGCCCGAAAACGTGCACCACACCCTGCAATCGCACCTCGCGCATTTCCGGACCCGTATTCAGGCGCGCGACTACATGCAGCGGCCCCGGTGGTATTCGCAACGCTTCATGCTGCGTACGGCCGCCGGCGTGGGGCTTGCGGCGCTTCTCATGATCGGCGTGTCCCTGGGGTTGCTCGGAAGCCCCGCCCCCACGTGGGCGGAAGTCGTGGAACGTTTTGCGGGCACCCCCTGTTTCAGCGCCACCATCTATGTAAAAGACCACGCCACCGCCGACCCGGTCCAACTGGAGTTGTGGATGGCCCAAGGCGGAAAACTGCGTTTGCGCGTGGGTAATCAGATGATTTTTGGCGAAAAAGGGAAAGTGATCGAGACCATTCCCCTGAGCGGTTCCAAAGAATCCTCGAACCTCCGGGAAAACGCCCGTCTTCTTGTTGAACAGTACGTTGAGGCCCTCGGCGCATTGGACACTTTTTCCCTGGAAACGCTCCTGAAGGCGCTGCCCTTCAATGGCGTGCTCTCCAGCCCCCTTGAAAATGAAAACGCCGGCGTCTCGAATGATGTGGTCGCCTTTGACATCAGCACCCCCGAAAACGACGCCTGGATTCGCATCTGGGCCTTGCGCGAAAGCCGCCTGCCCATGCGCCTCCTGTTTTGGATGCCCGGCACCGGCGAGAGCATAGACGCCGTGTTGTCCTACTTCGATAATCAATCCCCGGAATTTTTTGATCCCAATGCCTTCAAAGCGGCGATGGAATACACCATGCCGGACTCCGCGGGCGCGGCCTACCTCCTTTTCAAGGATCCGGGAGGACGCCCCGTCACGCCCAAGGATGTCCAGGAGCTGAAGCCGAACAGCAGGGCGCCCGAAGCCGGTTGACCACGCTTCGAGGGGTGTATTTCGTTCTCTGTGAGAGGCAAAACGAGTTGCGAACTCAACCGCCCCGAACGGGGTGAGGAGAATCATGCCATGAAGAAGTCACATAGTGGTTTCACCCTGATTGAATTGTTGGTGGTCATCGCCATTATCGGCGTGCTGGCCGCCATCCTGCTGCCCGCGCTGGCCCGTGCACGCGAAGCGGCCCGCCGTTCCTCGTGTCAAAACAATCTCAAGGAAATGGGATTGGTGTTCAAGATGTATGGCAATGAACAGAATGGCCTGTTCCCCGCCAAAGCCCGGTTGTGCGACTTCTCTCCCGACGTCACCAACCGGAATTACGCCTGGATGCCCGACCCCGTGGAAATGTATCCGGAATATCTCGCGGATGTGCATGTACTGATTTGCCCCTCGGACCCGGAAGGGCCGAAGGCCGTGGAACCCGGTGGCGAAACCTCCTGGATTCGCGAGGATGGGGTGGTTGACCTCGACCCTATTACCGGCTGCGGCAACTTCGCGCTCTACGGCGATGCCTCCTATTCCTATGCGGGATACGCCATCCCCATGGACAACCGGTTCCTGCTGGGATGGCCCGGATTTGATCCCAACGATTCCAGCGGCATCCCGGACGTGGTGAATGCCCTGCAACCCATGTTCACCGATCCCTTCAGCGACCACACCCTCGAACATCCCGAACTGGGTGAAGTGCCCCTCATGCGCCTTCGCGAAGGCATCGAGCGATTCTTCATCACCGACATCAACTCCGCCGCCGCCTCTAGCATGGCGCAATCCCAGTTGGCGGTCATGTGGGACGTATTGAGCGTGGACCCCCTTAACTATAACCATGTGGCCGGCGGATCGAACGTACTTTACATGGACGGCCATGCCGCCTTCGTCCGCTATCCCAGCGCTGAATTCCCCGTGAACCCCTACATGGCCTACATCACCAACGCCACCCTATAACTGTGTGAGCGCTTACCCCTCCCGTACTACCCGCGCCGGAGCGGCTCCCCGCGATTCACTTCGGCGCGGCACCCTGTTTGGGGCAATGGAGGTTTATTCCAATTCATTTTGAAAATCCAGATTTTGCTCCACGTTGCCCTCCTCTTGCAGGGTGACCACCCGCCAGATATGAGGATTCTCATTCACGCGCTCCCCCTTGTCATCTTTCCGGTTATAACATTGCGCATGCAGCGTATATGTGCCGGACGGCAATTGTGGAAACTCAAATCCCACCCGCCCCGCAATTTCATCACGCCGGGCGCGAATGGCCAGCCAATGCTGCAATTGGTCATCTGGATTTTCCCAATCGCACCCCGTCCATTCTCCCGCCAAAAGCTCCACAAAGGCTTTCTGGTGCGTTTCACACGGAGTAAAAACACCCTGAATCTTCGCCGTGCCCGTGACAATATTGAGATCAAGACGTGCGGTTTGCCCCGCCGCCACGGTTGTCTGGCCCAGGGAGGATGCATGTTGGTTGGGATCGTCAAACGGGGTGGCGTCCATCCGCACATGATACGGCCCCGCCGGGAGCCCTTTAATGGAGTAGTTCCCGGCGGTGTCCGCTTGCACGGTCATGCAGGATTGGGTCCACGCATACTCCGTGGGCAATTCCTGTCCGTCAACGCGCCGCGCGGAGACACTCCCTTTTACCGGTTCGCCATTGACGGAGAGGGTTCCCTCGATAATCCCTTCCCGCGGCATTTTAATGGTGACCGGAGGATTGGCCCCCGCGAGGATGTCCACGGAAGTTTCCACAATCGGATACCCTTCCGCCCAGGATTTCAGGATCGTTGTCCCCGGCGTGATGTTCTTAATGAGGAACGTTCCGCGTTCCGCGTCAATCGCTCTCGCGCCAACAACAGGGTGCTTTTCGATGGGCGACACAATTTCGCCGATGGTAATCGAAGCCTTCTTCACAGGCCGCCCGGTCATGGCATCCACCAAGGTTCCACTGAGCTGACCCCGTTCCGCAAGCGATTCCACCACCAATTGAAGATTCTCAATACGATCCCCCGCCTTCACCGGAAGCGGTTCATTGCGCGTTTTTTGGAAATCCTCCTCCCGGCCCACCCGGAACACATAGGTGTGTGGTGCGACATCCACAAATGAAAAACGCCCCTCCATGTCCGTGGTCAGGCCTTTGGGGGGGACCGGGATGTTTTTCATGCTTGGGGCGCTATCTTCCATCCCCTGTTCAAAACCCATGACAAGATATTTCCTGGCAACGGGCGCACCCATGGTGTCTATCACCTGTCCCGATACGGACGCGCCTGTCTCCAGCACAAAATCAATACCGGTGATCGTATTCCCCGTACTCGGCGGAAGAAAAACATCCGGGGATCGATCCACCGGCGTCTCCAGCGGGTCCGCCCCCGACCGTTCCCGCATTTTCAGCAACTCCACCATCCAGGTTTCCGCCTGTTGCCCAAGATGCTCAGAAATGCCCGGCACAACGATTTTGGCCCATCCATACCCTTTGGCGCGCACGGTCAGTGCATAGCGCATCTCGGATTCCGCACTTTCCCCATGGCCGCTATACAGGAAAAGGCCTGCATTGCGGATGTCCATCGGAGCTAATCCGGAGAACTCGAAAAAACCTTCGGAATCGGTCGTTCCCCGCACGGGTTCCATATAGTGTGTATTGGATTCGCCAATCCATTCCGGATCGCGTTTCACCTCGACGGACGCCCCCGCAACCGGTTTTCCCGCGGCATCCCGCACATGGCCCGTGATGGTGATTCCGTCAAACCGAAAGGAAAAATCCACCTTTTTCTTTTGTTCACCCGCCCGCACGGATACATCCCGCGACTGAACGGACCGGTCTCCGCCCACAATCGCTCCGTTGGGGCGCTCGGCATGCACCCCGTAAAAACCCGGCTTTAAATTCTCCAAATAATACACGCCATCCTCATCGGATACGGCGGTTCGCAGGATACCCTCCCGCTTGGCAATGACCAACACGCCGGGCAATGGCTTGTTCGCTTCTTCAAACACCTTCGCCCTTACCATGGCTTCCCCCACCTTGTTGTTATCCGCCCAATCCTCTTTCGAGGGAAATTGTATGGTTGACAGTTGTTCCGGATGATAGGAAATGGTTTTATCCACTACCCTTCCTGATATGCTGGCCGTGTTTTGCTCGATTGCGTCCGGGGTGGGCGAAAGGGACTCCGCGCTGGAACTTCCCTCTTTTTCCCCTTCTTCTCCGCCCGGTTCCGCCGATGAAACGGTTTGGGTTGAAACCGGTTCAGGCGTTTTCCGCGGCGCCCACGGTTTACCCACAATAATTGCCGCAGCAATCACGGCCACCATTATTGCCGCCACCACGTGCTTTACACCCAATAGGCCGCCGAAAACTCCGGGCGCGGCCAAAGGCCCCCCCGCCATATGCGTCAGCGCAAGTTTTTCCAGGGTGGAGGCCAATGGTTCCGGCA
>CAYXPO010000118.1:0-1402 GCA_964466925.1 uncultured Nitrospirales bacterium | reverse complement strand
CGGGGTCCGCGTCCGACAAATGGGTGAAGAGAAATACCCCCAGGGAGGCGCCCGTCAGCGTCATGCCCCGGCGGCGCAAAGACGCGCCCAACAAGTCGGTGCCCCGGTCAATGCGATTGCTGATGGTTCGTTGCGGAATGCCCATTTCCTGGGAAATCTGGACCTTCGCCTTGCCGCACAGAAAATGCATGACCACCGGTTCCCGCACCACTTCCGGAAGCTCTTGAATGGCCGCGTCCACCATGTCATAAACGTCTTTCCAGGAAATGCCGGGCGCCGGAGCCTGCACAACGGCATATTCCTGTTCGCGCTTCCGCCGCGCCTCTGCGTGAAGCCGCATAAGCGATTTGTTCGTGGCCATCCCATGCAGCCATGCCGCCGGATGCATCGGCGGCTTCCCCGAAAAAGCCGCCAATTGCTCGAAGCACTCCTGGGTAACCTCCGCCGCGTCCGGCTCATGGCCCAGCACCCGCCGGCACGTGGAATACACAACCCCCGCGTACCGGCGAACCAGTTCAGAAAATGCCTCGGCATCCCTGCGGCTCGCCCAGCGCATGAATACGTCTTGGTCCGATAGGCTCATGGCAACACTCCCGGCGATTCATTCTATACCATGTTGCCGCCAATATCCCATCCGGGCCATTTCAAGCAAAAACAACCACTGCGCATTTCCCTACCCCTTCTTTTGCATAAAAAAAGAATTATGCCGTATAATCTATACAAAATAGGGTAAAGTGATTATGTTGAAATCTGTCGAAGCAATTATCTCCGCCAAAGGAGAAGTTCGCCTGAATGAACCCTTACAATTGGACCATGTCTGCCGTGCAATTGTGACTATTCTTGAAGACGGAATGGACATCACCGATACCGCTGTTTTGAGCGAAGAATCGTTGGCAAGAGACTGGAACCGTCCTGAGGAAGATGCCGCATGGTCTCACCTTCAACAGGCGATGTAATACTTGTCAGATTTCCTTTTTCCGATCTTTCATCCAGTAAACTTCGTCCGGCAATAGTATTAGCAGATGCGAATAATGGTGATTGGATTTTATGTCAGGTTACCAGCAACCCATATGCAGATGAAAAAGCCGTCTGTATTGATGAAAACGCCTTTGCCCAAGGCTCTCTTCACAGACTAAGCTATGCACGGCCGACCAAGCTGTTTACAGCAAATATTTCATTGATGTTCACTAAAGTGGGACGACTAACTCCTTCATGCCATTCGCAAATACTGGCTGCTGTTGTTGCCCTTTTTAGTTCCTAGAGAATACCTGGATTAATTGTTATCCAAATCTGATGTTCGAGGTAATTAGACTGTCTCCCTCTGCAAAAAATCTAATCAAGAGTGTAATGAATACCGGAGATGTAAAAATGGGTTCTCCACGGAACTTCACCGCAGTCATCA
>CAYXPO010000117.1:0-10317 GCA_964466925.1 uncultured Nitrospirales bacterium | reverse complement strand
TAAAATGTCACTCACCACGCGAATAACGGCGCAATAGCGCAAAACCGGAATAGGAGAACCAAACCAAATTGATCCGTGCCAGGTAATCGGGGCACAATACCCCGCATGAAAATCATGGCGAAGCATATCGGCGTGTTGGTCCGTGCCCTGCGCGTGTATCAATGGCCCAAGAACCTGTTGGTGCTCGCCGCGTTGGTGTTCGCGCGCCAGGCGTATGACCCCTATCAGGAACTCCGCGCCTTGGGCGCGCTCATCGCATTCTGTCTAGCCTCCAGCGCCACCTATTTGTTCAATGACATCATGGACATTGAAAAGGACCGCACCCATCCCGAAAAGAAGTTCCGGCCGTTGCCCAGCGGTGAATGGAGCATCGCCACGGCATGGATCATGGCGGTGCTGCTTCTCTCGTGCGCCGTGATATTGGCTTGGTTTGTCCGGCCCGCCTTTCTGCTCACCTTGCTGTTCTATCTTGTCCTCACCGTTTCCTATTCCCTGCTGCTGAAACACCTGTTGATTATTGACGTGATGGCCGTGGCCATCGGCTTTGTTACGCGCGCGCTGGCCGGGGCCATCGCCCTCAACGTGGTCTTTTCCAACTGGCTGGTGGTCTGCACGCTGTTCCTTGCCATGTTCCTCGGCTTCAGCAAGCGCCGGCATGAAATCATCCTGCTGGAGGACGACGCGCAGTCGCACCGCAGCGTGCTCTATCATTACAGCATCCATTACCTCGATCAGCTTATTCTCATCATGGCGGGCGGCGCGCTGATCACCTACACCATCTACACCTGTTCGCCCGAAGTGGTGAAACGGCTGGGCACCGACAAGCTGTATTTCACGATTCCATTTGTGGTGTACGGGCTGTTCCGGTACCTGTTCCTCGTGCATCACCGCACGGGCGGCGGGGATCCAAGCGCCGCCCTGCTGAAGGATGTGCCGCTGGGGATTACCGTGGCGCTGTGGGGTGTGACCTGCACCCTGATTATTTATTTGGTTTGAGAGAAACCCTAAGTACGCGGACCGGGGTCCGCAAGCATGAAACGCGGAGTAGTGACGCATGGGTAAAGTCGAAGAACCGGAATTCGAACACAAAGTGGTGCAGCAAGTAAATGCGCTGGTGCTGGGGGGTGGGCGCGGCACGCGCCTGTATCCGCTGACCAAAGTGCGCTGCAAGCCCGCCGTGCCCCTCTGCGGGCGCTACCGCCTTATTGACATCCCGCTGAGCAATTGCATTCATTCCGGCATCCTGCGCATTTCCGTCCTGACGCAATTCAACAGTCATTCGCTGAACCGGCACATCAGCAACACGTACACCTTCGACGAATTCTCCCAGGGCTATGTCGCGTTGCTGGCCGCGGAACAAACCAACGAAACCGGCGACTGGTTTCAGGGCACGGCGGACGCCGTCCGAAAACATCTGCTGCACATCCGCCAGGGCAATCCCCGGTATTACGTCATCCTCTCCGGCGATCAATTGTACCGCATGGATTACCGGACTCTGCTCGCCACGCATGTGCGCAAGGGGGCGGACATCACGGTGGCGGCGCTGCCCGTGACCCGCGAGGACGCCCAGGGTTTCGGCATCATGCAAGTAGCCAAGAACGGACGCATCCGGCGGTTTGTTGAAAAACCCAAAGAACCGGAGGTGCTGGACACCCTGGTGACCCCGGCGGAAGCGTTCAGGGATTTCAAACTGAAAGCCGAAGGAAAACCCTACCTCGCCTCGATGGGCATCTATGCCTTCAATGCCGATGTGCTGGAAGAACTGCTGGTGAACAATCCCGGATGGCTGGATTTTGGAAAGGAATTGATCCCCGGGGCGCTCAAAAGCCACAAATTGCAGGCCCATTTGTTTTCGGGGTTCTGGGAAGACATTGGAACGGTCCGCTCCTATTTCAATGTAAGCATGGCCATCACATCGCCGCATCCGCCGTTCCGTTTTCATGATCCGCATCACATCATCTACACGCGGGCGCGGGCCCTGCCCGGGGTGACCCTGCGCGACACCCAAGCCAACAACGCCATCATCTGCGAAGGCAGCCGCATCGGCAAAGCCAATATCAGCAATGCCATCATCGGCATCCGCAGCATAGTCAATGATGATGTCCGCATCGAGAACAGCATCATCCTGGGCGCGGATTACTTTGAAACGGAAACCACCCTGGACCGGAAGCACCCCATCGGCATCGGCGCGCACTCGGTCATTCGCCACGCGATCATTGACCACAACGCCCGGATCGGCAAGAATGTGGTGATCCACGGCTCGCGGAAACTCAAGGATGGCGAACGGGACGGCTATTCCATCCGCGACGGCATCGTGGTGGTGCACAAAGACGCCGTGATCCCCGACGGAACTGTCATCCGCTAACGCGGCATTTGGTCAGAAGGTATAGCCCACGGCGACGCCCACCGTGTTCACCCCGTCATTATCGCCGCCCAATCCCGCATTGGAAATATGCTCAAATTTCACGATGGCGTGCCAGTTGGCCTTGCACTGATATCCGATGCCGCCGCCCGTGATGAAATCCACATACGAACTGTCCCCCCGGAACTTGT
This sequence comes from uncultured Nitrospirales bacterium, assembly GCA_964466925.1. GTDB lineage: Bacteria > Hydrogenedentota > Hydrogenedentia > Hydrogenedentales > CAILVY01 > CAILVY01. Next base: position 7,764 of record CAYXPO010000117.1, on the reverse strand, counting down.
TGTCATGCAGCAACACCAGGGCTTCGCCTTCAATATAGAAGCCGCGCTGTTCGTTTTTCACGGTATACAGGCGCGGCGCAATGCCGCCGCCCGCACCCCAAATCACCTCCCCCTGGTCCTCGAAGTAAAGAAACAAGGGCATCATCCGCAAACCGAGGGCGCCATAGGCCATAATCGGGATTTCATAGTCCACGGCGCCGGTAAGCATCCCGTCGCCACCGCGATCCGAAGATTCCGAACTTGCGGGCAGGCCGCCCGATCCGGTGATCTCCAACCGCCACGCCGCATCATCCAGCCGGAATATGCCACGCTTTTCCTGTGGTGTTTCCTTCGCACAGGTCTTGGCCGTTTCCGCGTTGGGGTTGCTTTGACAGCATCCCGCACACCCGGATTCCGTTTTCGGACGGGCCGCATCCGCTTTTTGTTGTTCCGCCGCAATGCCGGGAAACGCCACACACGACACCAGGGCGCCGGCGCACATCAACCACAACCAACGATTCATACTCTACCCCTCCTCTGTTAATTGGGCGATATGGTATACAGCAACGGTCTGCATGTCAACAGAAAACAACCAATAGGGCAATAATGGTTTGAAATAGACGGTGCCTAAAACACCCGCACGCCCACCTCCGCCCCTTTTCGCTCGGCGGAGACATAGGCGCTGTAGATGGTGGAGATGGTGTCGGCGGCCAGGCGGCTGTCGCTCTCAACAGATTCGCCGTAGGCGGCGGCGCGGTAAAAGGCCTCAATCTCCTGCGGATATCCCGTGAACCAGTCCTCATCGGTGGGCATGGACGTCCAGCCCTGTTTGGTGCCAATTTTTTCGACCGTGTACACATCGCGGAAATTGGCGTCGAGGGGGTTGTACACCTGCATGGCGGTATTGGGATTGATGTTGCACAGGGTCCGGTGGTTGTTGGCGCAGACCTCGAGCCAATTGTGAATGCCGCCCAACACGATGTCCGAGGCGAACACCGTGGCCACGGTATCATCCTCAAAGGTCACGTGCATCAGGGAAAAATCATCAATATCGTAATAGTCGCGGCGGATATGGCCTTCGTCCTGGAAATGGGGCAGGCGGGTGATGGCATGGGTGCGGGCGGAGACGGATTTCGGACGGATGGGCCGGCCATTGCGGGCGCGGCCTTCCACCCGTTTCAAATAGAGGGCGGCGGTCAACGGGTGACAGCCCTTCCCAATCATCACCCCCCCTCCGGAAAACTTCCAATAGGCATAGGTCGGATTGTGCGACCCGGAATGGGACTCCTCTCCATGCATCCAAAGAATCTGCGCCTTTGTCTTCTCGATAATCTCGCGTTCCCGCTGAATGGAAGGCGCATACACCCAGTTTTCCGCATAAAGAATGCGGCCCTTGCTTTTCGCCTCCGCCGCCAGCATGCGGTCCACACTTTCCAATCCACGTTCCAATGCCACCTGTTTGGGGAAGCGGTCGCCATGAAACGTATCCGATCCGTCGCCGCAATAACCGGTCAGGGGCTTCTCGACTATCGCGAACCGATCCCGTTCGAGCGCCGCCACCGCCACCTGCTCATGCCCCGCCACCAGCACGCAGCAATGCACCACATCCACGTCGTCAATCAGCAATTCCAGGGAATCATAGGCCCGAATGCCGCGTTCCGCGGCGTATTCCCGTGCCTGCGCCACGTCCAGGGCATACACCCCCATGACCTCGACGTTGACGCCATACACCTTGGCAATGGCTTCATAATGAAAGCGCGCCGAAAAACCCGCGCCCACAATGCCCGCCCGAATCGTCTTCTTCTGCATAAAGCGAACCAACCATATCCTCTCGTTCCCAAGTTGTACTTGGGAACGAACTTGTTCCTAAAAGTTATACGTTGTCCCGCGGCAAAACCTCTTCCAACAAACCACCGTTCATCCTACCGAAACACGCCGAGAATCTTGCCCAGCATGCCGTCCTGCTGCTTGCCGGCTTCCATCAAAGTGTCCAACTCGCCCGCATCCAGGAAGATTCCGCCGCAGTGCGTGCACTTGTCCACATGCACTCCCATGAACACGATTTCCGCCAGTTCCATTCCGTCCTTGGGGCATCGCATCCAATGCATCTGCTTGAGTTCTTCCCGCTCTTGCTCGCGCAGCTTTTTTTCATTCTCTTCCGCGATTTTTTTAATGCGCTCAAACTCGCGCTTCGCGAAATATTCCTCTTCCTTGCTCAATCCAGGTCCTGCAAAATCCGGCATGCCACTACCCTCTTTGGTTGTCCATGGTGTTCTGCTTTTCCAAACAAACCCATGAAGGTATTTTGCCTGTGCCCGGCATGCCCCTTCAAGTATTGTTTCCCGGCCCCCCAAAAGCATTTCCAGCATGGGAGGGCGAGGCTTGTCCACCGAAAGAAATTCACGCCGTCAACGCCATGCGTGGTCAAATCTAAAGACTTAAAATCCAAAAAGGCATCTTCTCCCTTGTAGTTTTTCTTATCCGTGCAAATCCGTCATATCCGCCTCATCCGCGTTCTATTCTTTGGTTGTGGCATTACCACCCCGGGAAACTTCCTGGATTTCGCAGACAGCCTCGTCCTCCCCGGCACGTGCAAAATCCCTGTCGCTTCGGTATAGTGTTCCCGTCACAACCGATGAGGAAGAACAACAACCCTTATGGCCGGAAAACGTGTATGCATTTTGCGGATGGGATGGCAGCCGTTCATTGACGGACCGCTCGGGAATCTCATTGACGCCCTGGCGGGGCGCGGCATTGAAACGACCTTGTTGAAATCCCGTGCGCGCGCGGATTTAGGGCTTCCCGAAGAGACACATCCGAAGGCGGATTGCCAACTGTTCCAGATTAAACTGAAGCGATTCAGCAAAAATCCCCTGCTCCGCCCCGCAATACTTTTCCTCGGCTGGTTCGAGTTTATCCTCCGGCTGACGGTGATGGGGCTGCGCGCCAAACCCGGCGTGGTCGTCGCCATAGACGTGGACACCCTGCCCGCCGGATGGATCATTGCACGGCTTGGCGGCGCTAAACTCATCTTTTATTCCTATGAACTCTATACCGACCGCCCCGGTATTTCCGCCAAGCCCTTCTGGCATCTGCTGGAGCGCCTGTTCATCCGCCGCGCGGACCTGGTGGTGGCCTGCGAACCCAACCGCGCGCGCGTGCTCCAGGAACGCTATCATCTGGTGGAATGTCCCATGGCCATATTGAATGTACCCCCGCGCAACACGGAACGCAAGCACAGCCGGCGCATTCAGGAATATCTGCAATCACAGGGCCTTCCGGACGCGAAAGTGGCCTATTTCCATGGATGGATTAACCGTTCGCGATGCGCGGATGCCTTTGTGCGCGCCATGAAGCATACAGCGCCGAACGTGGTGCTCTTCTTTGTCGGCCCCATCGAAGAATCCTTCAAACAGGAACTCCTTCAACTGGCCCGCGATCTGGGGGTGGAGAACCGGGTCATTTTCCGGGGCGTGGTGCCGTCGGAGGAATTGATGGACTATCCCGCCTCGGCCGATCTGGGACTGCAGGCGCAACTCAATGTGGGCCTGAACAGCTACTATTGCGCCCCCATCAAATTATTCCAATATCTTTCGGTGGGATTGCCTGTAATCGGCTCCAATTTCCCCGGCATGATTGACGTGATTGAAAAAAACCATGTGGGAATATGCGTGAATCCCGAAAGTGACGAAGAAATCGCCGCCGCCATCAACCGCGTCCTGGGCGATGATGCCCTGTACCGCCAACTATCCGAAAACGCCTTCCGCGCCGCCCAGGAACAATACTGCTACGAAGTGGAAGGGAAAAAGCTGCTGGACACTATTGATAATTGGCTATAGTCCACTTATTCCATCCCGATGGAGAACATGCGATCGAGGTCGTAGTTGCTATAGGTCTTGAAACCCAGCAAGGTGGTGGTTTTTTCGATGCCTTCCAGTTTCAGGAGATGATCTGTAACCAATTCCGCGAGTTGTTCGTTTTCCTTCACGCGAACAATAATCGCCAGATCCCACTCGCCCGCGATGGAATACACTTCCGCCACGCCGGGAACCGCCAATAAGGCTTGCGCCGTATCATTAATGGCATTTCGCTTCACATTCGCAAGAATAATCGCCGTTACCATACTCATTCCTCCTCTTGGGCGGTGCGCATGTTCCGCTCCATCTGAAATCTACGCGCTGTAGTTTTTCCATTCAACCGCTTTGATTTTCTTGAGCGCATACCCCACTTCCCGGAGGTAATCTCCATACACCACCTGGGCGTGGAATCCTTCCATGTGCTCCTGCAGGGCCTTCCAATCGCCGTTGACCTTGATGTTCATTTGTGAACGGCACGCGGGCAGCGACGGCGAGTCAATTATGGTTCCGGTAAATCCGTGCCATCGCGAGCAGTTGAGCGCTGGCACCACCACCGTAACTTCCTGGCCTTTCGGATATTCCACCTTCGTGGCCGCGCCATAATCGGATTCATAGTGCGTCATCACTGTGGTGGGTTCCGGGGTATGGCCGTTCATCTTCATTGGCGCGGCGCAATGCGCCACGGTGAACATGCCGTCGTGCGGGAAATGCGTGTTGCACACAAACGACGGCTTGCCGCTAATCCATCGCAACAGTACGCCCGGCACAGTATGCGTAAGATCCGTATGGCAATAGGCGGTGTGGCCTTCGTCATTCGCCAACGCCAGTACCAGGCACGGCGGGGTGTCGAGCATGCCGATGACGTCCCCGCCCATGCAATGATCAAACCCGAAATTGAACGCATTCTTTTCTTGCAGCAATTCGCGGCACACGTGAAGCGCCACAAAAGAGTTTTCCACAAAGCGGGGCTCCGTATTCAGTTTCAGATTGGGACGCGCCAGAAAATCCGCTGCCTCCTGCGTCAACCTCTGCATGAGTGCCGCATCCGCCTTGGTGCGGTCCAACCGTTGTTTGAATTCGTCCTTTGGAACAATTTCTATCGTATATCCCCACACGTCCTGCGCATGCTTCGGGCCCAACTCCTGCCCGGGCTTGCTATACGCCGCGAGACTGCCTATCGCCAGCATCTTCGTGCCCCGCGCATTCTTGAGGCCGTAGAGCGCGCGCAACCGCCACGCCACCTCCCCGTATTTGTCCACCACAATGTCACCCACATCCATGTTCGGCTCCACCATGGCGTCCTCATTGAAGCGCAGCAACCGCCAGTGCGCAATCTCGTGCCAGAGGTAATAGGGGCCGGACTGATGCCGCAGAAACATGATATTCGGCTTTTGCGACGCGGCCAGCGCCTGAAACCATTCCGTGGGACCGCTCGCGGCATACACCAACAACACATCGGCGTCCGCCGCCGCCGCCTGCTTGATTTGCCCCTCCGACCCGGCCGGCAGCACCGGCAACACGTCCACCGGATACTCGATCTCCTTCACAAACGCGGCCAGTTCCGCCTCAATGCGTTTTACCTCGTCTTCCGCGGCGGTATCGGATTGAATCGCGCCATAAGGCCGCCAACTCGTCTTCTCCTGCGGTTTCGACACCGCATACACCAGCACCGGCTGTACCCGCAACGCCTTGCCCGCCGGAAGCCCCGCTTCGTCTTTTGCCGGTTTTCCCACAGCGGACTTCATCACCGCGACCACCCCAAGGCCCACGGCCCCCGCGCTGACGCTGCCCAGAAAAAATCTCCGGCTCACGCTTGTCTGTTCATCATGCTCGGGCGATTTATGGGGGATAGATGACTGAATGGAATGATTCCGCATGGATAGGTTCCTCCCGGCATGTGTTGTGTGTGCATTCCATCTATCGGCATTCGGAAAAGCAAAACTCTCTCCTATCAAAACATGCTGCGCTTCGTCTCCGTCATGTTCCGGTTGCACATCAGACCAGCGCGCGCAGGAACTCCACGCTCTGGCGGATGTTGTCGTCCGCGCCATAGCATTCGAGCGAAACCACGCCGCTCCAGCCGGTTTCCTGCAAATACGCCAGGCACTTCTTGATGTTGTCCGCGTTGACCCCGCCGCCAATCGGCACTTCGCTGCACGCGATGCCGGTTTCCTCCCCGCGCACGGCGGCGGCCAGCCCCGCGCTCACGTCCTTGATGTGGCAGTGCGAAATGTAGGGCCGGAGCGTCTTCATGTATTCCAGCGGATCGTGCCCGGCAATAAAGGAATTGCCCGTGTCGAAATTGCACCGCAGCCACTCGGAATCAAAATGTTTGAAGAGTTTCAGCATGAATTCCGGATCGTTCGTATAGGGGCCGTGCGGCTCGACGTTAATGACAATCTTATAATCCTCGGCCCAGGGAAGCACCTGCCGGTAATTGTCGCAGGTGATGCGAAATACTTCGTCCCGGGTATACCCTTCGATCTCGAACGCACCGTCCACCGTGTCCACCATGGGGCAATCCAGTTCCGCCGCAAACCGGATGGACTGCTGCACGTATTGCACGCCGAACGTGGAACCATCCGGCCCCATCAGGGGATAGGAGCCGTCAATCTGCGAGATCATCAACCCCCGCTCGTCACAAAACCGCTTGAGCGCGCGCGGATTCGATTGGAGTGAAATGCCCGGTTCATACCCCATCGCCTGAATGAAGTACTGGCCGTGAATGGCGGCAAACTCCAAATGCTTCAACCCATACTTGACCGCCGTTTCCGCCGCCTGCTTGAAACTGCCGCTCAGGGGACGCCAGTTGTCCGTGTGCATGCCCAACTCGATCATGTCCGGTTCCTCCCGCGGGATAATTGCCTATGGTAATTGCACGCCCGCTATCCTATCACCGAGACCGGATTTCTAACAAGATGGCGCCTCGAATTCCGCCGCCACCTCCACGTGCCGCGTATGCGGAAACAAATCCACCGCCTGCAACCGCTTTAACCGGTACACGCTCCGCAACGCCTCCATTTCCCGCGCCAGCATATTCGGATTGCACGAAATATACAGCAGATGACGCGGACGCAGTTCCAGCAGATATTTCAGCGCCTTCGGGTGAAGCCCCGCCCGGGGCGGGTCCACAATCACCGCCGCGCCGGGTTCCAGCGGATGATGCCCGGCGCATTCCCGCAGATACTGTTCCACCGGCGCGGTGATAAACGTCACATTACGGATGTCGTTGTCCCCTGCATTGCGCCGTCCGTCTTCCGTGGCGGACAGCACGCTCTCCACCGACCACACATGCTCCACCCAATCCGCGCAACTGAATGCAATGCTCCCCATGCCGCCGTACAAATCGTAGAGATAGTCCGCGCCGGTTTGTTGCACCCACCGGCGCGCAATGCCATACAATCGTTCGGTGGCCAGCGGATTGGTTTGGAAAAAGCTGAAGGGCGAAATCCGGAACTGAAATTGACGCTCTCCTTCCTCCGAAGGAATATGCAGGCGCTCCGTAATATCGGGAACCCCGTACAGCAGCTGGAGTTCCTCCGCGAACGCCGCATCCGAGGTCCCCGTCGAGATGCCCCGGTAAATGCTCACTGGGTTGAACACCTTGCGGACCGTCTCCACGAATCCCCCCGCGTCAAACGCTCCTGGGCGCGTGATCAACGCCACCATGCGTTCGCCCGTGCGCTTTGCATCCCGCACCAAGAGACATTGCAGAAATCCCTGCCGCGTCCTCGAATCATACGCGCGCAGGCCCGCCTCACGGTGCCACATGCGCACCGCACCCATCAATTCCGCCAAACCTTCCGGACCGATCAGGCAATCGTTGATCTCAATCGGAAAGAACCAGCGGCCCTTACGCTTAAAACCCAACACCGTTTCCCGTACAAACCCCTTCGGCGGCGGCTCCGGATACTGCATCGGCGCGAAC
>CAYXPO010000116.1:0-10356 GCA_964466925.1 uncultured Nitrospirales bacterium | reverse complement strand
AACGCCGCTAACGATTCTTCAGGGGGAACTGGAACAGGCGGTTCAGTCGGCGGAATCGGGTTCGGAACAACAGCAATCCCTCAATCATTTGCTGGAGGAAGTGCAACGGCTGAAAGCCATCACGCGCAAATTGCTGCTGTTGTCACTGGCGGATTCCGGGCAGCTTAAGCCACAGTTGGAACCCGTGAATTTTAGTGAATTGATCAAGCTGGCGGGAGAGGATGTTGAGATTCTTGCGCCCCGCTTGGAAGTCCGGGAATCCATAGAAGAGAATCTCTGGGTCAACGCCGATCCGGACTTGATCCGGCAGGTCATTCAAAACCTGACCAGCAATGCGGTGAAATACAATGCGGAAGAAGGGGCCGTGAGCATCGAATTGAAAAAAGAGGGCGGTCAGGCCGTTTTCACCATCGGCAATTCCGGTCCGGGGATTCCCGGGGAAGACCGGGAACGGGTATTTGAACGGTTCTACCGGGCGGACAAAGCGCACAACCGCCGCGTGGACGGCTATGGGCTGGGCCTGAGCCTTTCGCGTGAAATCGTGCGGGCGCATCACGGTGAACTTACCCTCCAGGAATCCCGCGAAAACTGGACCGTTTTCCGCACAGTCCTCCCGGTGGTCTCCCCGCCGGCGGACGCCCTCGAATAGGGCATGCGTTTTCCGAGGTGAATCTGTTAGGATAAACGCACCCCGGGATGGCGGAGAGAATGTTCCGGGTGCTTGATAAAACATGGATGCCCATTATTCACACACTGCCTTGACGAGCAATACATGCGAAGGAGAATTCCGATGAATGCAAACAAACCGAATAATGTGTCCCGGCGCACGTTTTTATACGGGATGAGCGCCGCGATGGCCGCGCCCTACATCATCCCGGCCTCCGCCATGGGAGCGGACGGCAATACCGCGCCGAGCAAACGCATCACCATGGGCGTGATCGGCACGGGCGGTCAGGCGGGCGGACTTACGGAGAACGCCATCAAGCACAAGAACGTGCAAATTGTGGCGCTGTGCGACGTGGACCGAGGCAGGCTTGCGGAAGCGAAACGGAAGGTGGATGATTACTACGGCAACACGGCGTGCGCCGCCTACGCCGATTTTCGCGAGTTGCTGGCGCGCACCGATATTGATGCCGTGATTGTGGCGACGCCGGACCACTGGCATGCGCTGATCTGCGTGGAAGCGGCGCGCAAGGGAAAAGACATCTACTGTGAAAAGCCGCTGACCTGGTCGCTGGGGGAAGGCCAGGCGGTGGTGAAAGCCGTGAAAGAAAACAAGCGGGTGTTTCAGACCGGCAGCATGCAGCGCACGGACCATCAGTTCAAACTTGCGTGTGAATTGATTCGCAACGGCTATCTGGGTCATGTCAAGCACATTCTGGTCAGCCTGCCCGATTTTGGCAATGGGATATGGGCGGATGAGTTTCCCAAGCCGCCCGAGGAGATTGACTGGGAAATGTATGTGGGGCCGGCGGAGTGGACGCCGTTTCACCCGAAGCGCTATCACTGGGACTGGCGGTGGTGGATGGCCTTTGGCGGCGGGCAGATGATGGACTGGATCGGCCATCACGCCGACATTGCGCACATGGCCATGGACTGGGACAACACCGGCCCGGTGGAAGTGGAGGGGGTGCGCTGGGAAATGGGCAAGAAGCGGAACAACCTGTACAACGCGCCGGCGCGGTATATGTTCAATTTGAAGTATGGCAATGGCACTACGATGACGGTGGCCAATGCCAGCGACATGCCGCAGGAGTTCAAGGCGTGCGGCGATTTGGGCACGATGTTTTTCAACAAGAAGGGGAAATGGCTTTACGTGGACCGCAGCGGCATCAAGGCCAGCGATGAAAAACTGCTGAAGACCGATTTCCGAAAGAGCGATTTCCGGTTCAGCAAACTGCGGAATCACATGACGGATTTCCTGAACTGCATCGAATCCCGCGAGGAATGCATTGCCCCTGTGAATGCCGGGCACCGCTCGGCCTCGGTGGGCCACTTGGGCAAGATTGCCTGCACTTTGGGCGCGAGCTTCAAGTGGGACCCGAAACATGAGTGTTTTGAGGATAATCCGGCGTTGAACGGCCTGCTGATGCGCAAATACCGCGGCGACTGGACGCTCGAAGCGTAGTCTCCATTTCACCGGATGGATCAACCGGGTCTTGTGCGCAGGCGGTGCTTGATGCACAAGATCCGGATATTCATTTTATCGGCACAATTGTTTCTGTACATTGCGTCTCGGGATTTGGAGTAGTATAGGGAGCCAAGGAGATATCATCCATGAAACGAATTTGGGCTATTATGTTAAGCTTGTTCGTGCTGGCGGTGCTGCTGTCTTTTCCGGTACGGGGCGCGGAGGCGCCGGCATTTCCCAATCCTCACGCGGTCCCGAATCCGCCGCTGGTGAAAATGCCGATGGCCTTTCCCGGGCCGCGGATGGAAAACACCCCCGTGGTCTATGACGGAAAGCCGCTCCTGGTCCAAAATGTGCGCCCGCCGAATGTGAAGGCCAAGGATTTTTACCTGTTCATTCAGGACATGCGGACGGGGGACGAGATTACCCGATTTGGCGAGGGGTTTTCCTTTGTGAGCGCATTTGTAAACGGGGATGAAATGAATGTGTTCGGGACGGAAAATACGGATGACGACTGGACGCATGACATTTACCGGTTCACGTCGAAAGACCTGAAACAGTGGGAAAAGCACCTGGCCATTCCCCGGAAGCCCGGGGAGCATCTGTTTAACGCCAATGTCTGCAAGGATGATCAGGGGTATGTCATGGCGTTTGAGTCGAACGCCCCCGTACAGTGGTCGTTTCGTTTTGCACGCTCGCAGGATCTCGCCACCTGGAAGGAAGTGGAAGGGATTAATTTCTCCGATATCACGGAAAAGACCGCGTGCGCCAATCCCACAATTCGCTACTTCGCGCCATATTATTATGTGGTGTATGGCGGCTGGCGGTGGGTTGGGCCTGGACTTTGGTATGCGTACCGCCTGCCCGAGACCAAGTATGTGACGTTTGTGGCGCGCTCGAAGGATTTGGCGCGGTGGGAACTCTCCCCCACTCGGTATCCCATGCTGGACCCGGTGGATGGCGAGGGGATCAATAACACGGACGCGGACCTTTTCGAGTGGGAAGGAAATACCTATGTGTTTTATGCGACCGGGGATCAGCAGACGTGGGGAACGATCCGGATGGCCATGTATGCGGGACCCTTGAAGCAATTCTTTGAGAGTTACTTTCCGGAAAACGTATCCAAAATTGTCTTTGATGCGCGTGAGGGAAAATATACCTATCCGGAGAAATAAGTTGCTGTTTCATGGCCAATGTGATGGCTGATTTTTATACGCGCGAACAACCGGATGAGATGAACACCACCATGCCGTTCGAGCACGAAAAGCCCTACTCATGGGAAGCGTGCATGACCATCGGGGCGTATTGGCAATATTCGATTAAAGACCGGAATTTCAAGAGCGGGCCTGAATTGGTTCGCATCCTGGTGGATGTAGTTAGCCGGGGCGGCAATCTCTTATTGAATGTGGGGCCCACACCGGATGGAGTGATTCCTCCGCATTTGCTGGAACGCCTTCAGTACGTGGGCGCATGGCTCCGGGGGAATGGCGAATCCATCTATGGGACCGCACGGGGGCCATTCAAGGCGCTGCCCGCGGGTAAATGCACCGCCAAGGGAAACCGTCTCTATATTCACTTGGAAGCTTCGCCGGGAAAAACAGTACAGTTACCCGGCCTGCAAAACACTCTTCAAAAAGCGTGGTTGCTCAAGACAGGTGCGGAACTTCCGTTCGACAACGCATCGAAAACCATAACCTTGCCTGATGTGTTCCCGGATGAAGCGGTAACCACGGTGGCGGCGGAATTGGACTCGCCGCCCAATGTGAAATAGCCGCCTGGAATCGTGTTTGCTTTGTTGCGGTCCGGCGTGTTGGGAGGCGCCCGCATGGCGGAAATGGGTAACCATGCCCAGGAACTGGCCGCCATATGGAAAGGCCGTCATGTCATAGAAATGGGAATTAGGAGGAATCTGAACATGCCGTGCCTCCCTGGGGTGCTACACCGCTTGAATCCGAATGATTTGCAGGGCACGTGCATCGAGTTTCCATCGGTTTTGAGGCGCGGCATTGGGATTCGTCACCGGGATACCGGAATTGCGTGTGACGATTTCCACCATGGTTTTCGCATAGTTTGCCAAGACAAGATATACCTCGCGGTTGGCAAAAAGAGAGGCCACCGTATTGGGAGGCAAGGGTTGCTCAAATAGTTCAGTGTCTTTTATTTCTAGCCATGCCCAAGTGCCCTCTTCGGCCAACGGCAGATAGTGTTTTAGCCAGTGACGGTGCGCGGGGCGGGTTTCCGCGCGCCCGGGAATGGCATCCCAAGCGCCATAAGCATGCGGGCCTTCCGGGTGTGCCCGGTAATGTTCCCATGCTTCACGGCAGAGGCGCATCCAGAAATCGTTGGGGTCGGGATTATACGCAATGCCTGGGATCATGGCGCGTTCCCCCGTAAAAGGACGGCCCGCCTGAAGCACGGGAAACTGCAGATAGGGGATGGCGTGAAGGAAGGGTTCATTGGGGTCATTGGTTTTTGCAAAGGTCATGTCGGGGCAGGGCACAACATAAGGAGGGTAATCCTTAACCGTTTCCCGCATGGCATCCAGGTTGCCCACCCCCTCCCCCACCCAGAGATAGTCGTATACGCGCAATCCGCGGGTCATGGGTTGTTCCGCACCGTTCACATGGAGTTTGTAGATTCCGCCGCGGCGTTTGACCTCTGCATAAAGCAGGCACAGAATATCTGTAAAGGCGCCATCATAATCATCCGCTTCCGGGAAGGCTTCCACTTCATCTGGCGTGGGTTTGTTTCTGCCATGATGCTTATTGGCAAGATAACCGCAATCATTGTACAGGCCATCCGCCCCGTATTCCTCCATCACATTCAATACTTTCGGCAGAAAGTAAGCGCGCCAGCCCGGGCTGGAGGGCGAACACCGCGCCATGTTCCAATAGCCCAGCACCAGGAAATCCCCTTCGCGCGACCATTCCTGACGGAAATCGGGATCGGTGCGCTGCAAAAAACCACAGGACACGTAAAGGATGATTTTCATGCCCCGGCGATGAACCATGTCCACAAACCGGCGAAATTCCGCGGGATTGACGGCACTGAGCTTATCGCCGCCGAAAAGCCGAAGCGCATCGTTCCAATCATCGAACACCTGAATGATTTGGATGCCGTGGTCTTTGAGCCGGTCTAACTCCTGTTCATCGTAGTCATTGGTTGTCCAGCGTTCCTTGGAAGGATACTCACCGAGATTATACGTGGCTTGTGCGGGCAAGTAGCTGGTAACCAGATGCCTTCGGAGACAGGAGTGCGTGGCACGTTCGCAGAAGCGGATATTTTCCAGGCGTTTGCGATGATCTTCCGAGGTGTAGGTTTTCAAGATGGCGGGAGCGGTGTAGTCATGCAACATGCACGTGCTGTGTTCTTCCGCAACACCTTCAATGCCGGGCATTATCCAACCCGCGGAGCCGGCCGCCATACTTGCTTTCAAGAAATTTCTGCGTTTCATCCAAGTCGTTCTCCAAGTAATCGCTGGATACCTCTTTTCCCGTAAACACTACGGTATCATTGCAAATTGCCGTTATCGTACGCCAGAACCGGCTCTTTGTAATCCCGCACAATAATGAAACGGGTTGCCGCGCATAGGCCGCCGGGTATGCTTGACAGGGCACAAATCTTACGTTAGAATTCTTACGTAATATTGGAGACGTGGCATGGACAAGGTAATTTCCGCCCGGCTTGATGAGTCGGCGGTCGATCGTGTCGGGGAACTGGCGCGGCGTTTGCGCACCTCGAAAAAAAGCATTCTTGAGCGTGCTATTGCAATGTACGCGGATCATGTGGACCAGGGGAAAAAAACCGATGTGTTTGAACAGACGTGCGGGGCATGGTCACGCAAGGAACCCCCTGAACAGTTGGTTAAGGCGGCACGAAAAGCTTTTCATAATTCCATGCGGAGGCGTCAACAGTGAGGGCCTATGTTGATGCCGATGTTCTTATTTGGCATTTGAGAGGTGCTCGTCAAGCGATGCGGTTTTTACGCAATCTCCGTGATCAAGGAGAATATGATCTGTGGATTGGGGCCATGCAACGCGCCGAGATTGTGTTTTTCATGAAACCGGAAGAGGAAGAGAACACTCATTTGTTGCTCTCGCAATTCAAAACGGCGCCTGTGGGCCAGGAAATAATCGACAAGGCGGGTATATTGTACCGGCGTTGGCATCCCAGCCACGGACTGGACATTAATGATGCCATCTTGGCGGCGACAGCACTCCAAACGGGCGGAACTATCTATTGCCAAAATATAAAGCATTATCCCATGCCCGGATTGGTGGTGAAAAGGGCGTGGTAAAACAGGCCCTGGGTGCCTGATGCCATTAATTCGGAATGGTCCATGCGCTAATGCGCACTATTTCGATATCTCTGCGCGCGTTGATTCTCATATAAGGAGGCCGGTTGAAGGAATCCCCCAAGTTCCTCCCCTTGAACGATGTCTTCAGGAGCGGTCCCTTTGTTGAGTTCATTGGCGACATTTTCACTGACGGTGGTCAAGACGGTCAAATCTTTGGTGCCCAGGACATAGCCGGAACCGTATTGCCACGATGAAAGCGTGCCTTTGCCGGAACAATTCCAGAAGACGCAGCCGGTGGAGGTGTGGCCTGCCCCCTTGCTCCATGATCCCCGGTTTCCCGCGAGCCAGCCATCCTCCAGCACGCAGGAATCCACCAGGCAGGCCATGGCGAGGGAGTGATGGAACTCGGAACAGGCCGCCCATCCATTGTGATTGGGTTCGCTTTTCGGATCGGGAAAGGTCCGGCTGCCGGAACTGAAACATCGCAGAAAAACACATCCTGACGTGCCGAAGCCCCAGTTTTGGATGAAATTGTGCCGGCCATTGACGCCCTTGCAGTCTTTCAGCAGGACTTCAGAGCATGCAACCACCTCGAAAAGATAGCCGCCGCCCACGGGCCCCCGGTTTTGCGGATTGGCGAGGGAACATGTGTCAAGGGTAATGCGTTTGCAGTTTTCGATACGGAATCCGTTGTTCTGAAGGTGGTATGTTCCGTCGGCGCCGGAAGCAAAGGAGGTGACGTTGCGCATCCAGCAGTCTTTCGCGCGATACATCCCGGCAATGGAAAATCGCACATCACTCCATTCTTTACCTCCCGGATGCGCATCGGATAGCGAAAGGTCCTGAAGGCCGCAGCCCTCCAAGTAGTGCGGGATCAAAATAATGCTTGCGCCATCGCGCACCTTCACCGGATAGCGCAGCGGCACATCTATGGTAATCCGCGCCGGTGTGGCATTTTTATCTATTGAAACCACAGTGCGCTGGAAGAAGGGCTGCCATTGACCGTTGAATGCCTGCCAGACGCCCTGCATTCCGTGTTCGTTTACAAAGTCTTCGGTGATTTTCCAGCCAATAACGATATCGTCCCCTGGCTTCAGTCCGCCGGGATTTGTGACGGCAACCGTTGTGGAGAATTCGGACGCATCCCCGGCAAGCGGAAGATCGGTTTTTGGCCACTCCTCGCCGCAAAATAGAATCTGTTGATGAATGTCCCGCGGGAAAAGCTCCGCGTCGCGTCCGGTGAATGCTATGCGGGTTTTGTCCGGTCCCGCGCCGGAGAGGATGATATTCGACATGCGCACAAACAATGGGGCGTTACAGCGGTAGGCGCCTTCGGGAAGAAAGACATTTCCGCCTTTTTCCGCCGCGGCGGTGTCAATCGCGCGCTGAATCGCCGCTGTCGAATCGGTGGTGCCGTTGGGGTCCGCGCCGAAATCGCGAACGGCATCGTAATGTTTTAGTTGAGGGAAATGCGTGGGCGGTTCGTGTCCGTATTTATACCCCGCATACGAGAAATCGTGCAGCAGGCTCCCCGTGGCTCCTGGAACGGCGGGCGTCCAGGATTCCGGGTATAAGGAACTTCTCCAGGGGACACAGGGCGCAAGGGAAACCGCGTCCACCAATAAAGGCCCTTCTTTTGGGGTACGGGCGGCAATAGTGACAAGAATTTTCCCATGAACCGCGGATTCCGGCACGGTGATGGGCAAGCGCATCCGTTGCCAGTTTGCGTTGGAGATACTTTGCACTTCAAGAGGCGGTACATCCGGCTGGCCCGGATATGTCACACGGAGCGTGGTCCCGCCTTGGGTGGTGCTTTTTATGGCACACTGAAGGATCATTTGCTTGGCGGAGGCAAGACGGTCCAAACGGATTTCTTGCTCCAGTACAACGGCTTCCTTTCCATCCGCGAGTATTTCACAGGCGGAAGCGCCCCGGTAGCCTGTATTGGCCTGCTTCACACGGCCAGCGGGTGTGATGGTCCAATGGTCTGGGTTGTTTGCTTGCCATACCTCAAAACCGCCGTTCACCATCAAGTCATTGGCGGTACCGTCATCGGCAAATCCTGCAAAAGGCAATAGACTTATCCATGCCATAAATAGCAAGACTAATCGGGCGTGAAATCTATTTGCAATCATCCTCATTGGGGTGTTTTTATCATGCATCGAAAAAAGCATTATCATCACCAACATTCGTTCAGCGCCTCATCAATACGGCCATCGAATCACCCTTTTCACCGGTTTTCCACCAAGAGACTCCCGGTTCGCCCGGAAACATGTGCCATGTCTTGTATTTCAGGAAAGAATATACCTATAGCGACTGTCATTTCATGATCCTTTTAAGGAGTATTCTTGAATACAGCGGAACCCCGGGGATACTCTAGTGGTTGCCTGTTTGAATGAAGCCGCCCGCACGTTATCCGGCAAGTACGATGCGAAAATTGTGGAAGAGGGCTGCATCGCCCACTAGAAAAAACTTTGATTGGTGAACACTGTATTGGAGGTAAACAGACATGAAATTTCCCCAGCGGATTGCGGTGGCTGCAGTTATATCACTCCTGGCCGTTTCAACAGGCTATTCGGCGGATACCGCACCGGCGAACATAGCCATAGACTTCGCGAAGACTTCCGGAAGGATTCGGGCGTTGCATGGGGTGAATAATGGCCCGGTGAATTGGAGTATTGGCGCCGACTTGACGAATTACCACAAGGCGGCGGGATTCCCGTCCACACGTCTGCATGATTGCCATTATGCGGGTCAAAACGTGGTGGACATACATTTTATCTTTCCGATCTTTGACGCGGATGCCGATGACCCCGCCTATTACCGTTTTGCGGAAACAGACGCCTACCTTAAGGGCATTGTGGAATGCGGTGAACAAATTACCTACCGGCTGGGTGAAAGCATAGAATGCCGCAGTAAGATGTATTCCAACGGCGGTTTTTACGTGCAACCTCCCAAGGATTTTGCCAAATGGGCGAAAATCTGCGTGAATATTATCCGGCATTACAATGACGGCTGGGCGGCTGGATTCCATTACAACATCAAATATTGGGAGATATGGAATGAGCCCTCGGATATGAACCCCGGTATGTGGCCCGCGCCGTTTGATCAGTATTTGAAGTTGTATGAAACGGTTGCCACCGCCATCAAAGCCTATGATCCCTCGCTGAAAGTGGGCGGTCCGGCGGTCTGCAATATCGGTTTTACCCCGGTGGTTCCTTTTCTTGAATATTGCCGGGATCGAAAGTTGCCCCTGGATTTCTTCACGTGGCACTGCTATGACGCCACGCCCGAAGCAATCGCGCGCGATGCTGTCACCGCCCGAAAGGCCGCGGACGATTATGGGTTTACGAACGCGGAGAGCCATATCACGGAGTGGCATCCGATGTGGTATTCGTGGGATGGCGATGTGGATGCGAATGAATTGGGGAATCCAAAACCTGAAAAATATGCCAAGATGAGGGATAAATTCGACACCATGCGCGGTCCCAAGGCGGCAGCATTCATCGCCTCAACCCTGATGTTGTTGCAGGATTGCCCCCTCGATATGGCGAATTACTACACGGCGGATACAAATCCTTGGGGCATGTTTGACGGATTTGGTGTGCCTGGCCGCGCGTATTACGCCATGGTTGCCTTTAATCAATTGGCCAAGACACCCAATCGCGTCGTTTGCGGGGAACCCGATACGCCACAACCCGGAATTACGATGTGCGCCGGCCTGTCGGAAGATAAAAAGACCGCTTCAATCTTGGTGAGTAATTTCGATGATGCACGGCACCCTGTGTCCCTCAGTATCCAAAACCTTCCAATCCCCCAACCCATTGAGTTGGAACTATTCGCCGTGAATGCAGAACACGAGTTTTCTTCCATTCAGAAGAGTACATTGGCTGCAGACCACCCCACACTTCCTCTGGAACTTTCCGAA
>CAYXPO010000115.1:0-10381 GCA_964466925.1 uncultured Nitrospirales bacterium | reverse complement strand
TTAAATCCGAACAGACCGAAGGCAACTAGCCCGTGAATACGGTACTCTCAAGATAAAAAGTGTCCCGTCTTATTAAAAAATCGCCTGGATCTGAATAAAAACGCATATACCGCACCTTAATTCCATTTGCCTTGAATAACTTACCATATGAGCCATCAATATAGGCTTTGTCGTTGCCTTTACCAAAACCTGTGGAATTGTCATCATCATTGTTAAAAATGATGGTTGTGCCTTTCGTAAATTCTGGATCGTTTGAAACCATAACAATGACATCAAAATAGATTGTTGGCATCCTATAGCATCGCCACACTTTGATAACGTAAACGGAATATTCCTTGAGCAGATCAATTTGTACCCACTGTAAACCACCTTCTAGAAAAACTGTCGCCGTTTCGCCTGAACGGATCCCATCAGTAATTTGTGCCAAGTTTCCTCGAAACGTTTCTTTGCAACTACTGGTAACGGGTTTGTTTTTTGAGACAAGTGCCGTCCCTTTGGGAACCAGTGGGGGAGATTCATCTTGGAAAATCCATTCAAAATTCTTTGGCACCATCCCATCATAGGGTAATCCACCGGGGTGAGAGGGGGCTATTTTTAGCGGTTCGAGTTCCTCGGCAAACCCCACTAATGAAAACAAAAAAACCTCTAAGGCAAGAAGTCGGTGAAAAAACAGGCTATACATAACACGATGCTCCTTATCCCTAAATACACATACCTTTACATTATGATGGTTCCTCCGCCTTTCTATCAAGGCATCATTATGTTTGAAATTAATGTGATGTGCCGCCCTTTCAGGGCTCAGGCGGGGGAGACAACATTGTCCCAAGGCGTTGCCCTGGGCTATCATGTTAAAAATCCTTCGGGTTTGAGCGGTATACTGTGCGCTCTAGTAAAATTGGCGATACGAAATACTAAGGAGGGCCGGCCATGGGCACAAACGAAAAGGAAAAGGGCCTCTATCAGGATGCCCAGGGTCCGATACAGCGGATGTTCTGGGGCGGGTTCGTCATCAACGGCGAGGAACACTCCGATGATGGGGAAACGCGCAAGGGTAAAGGCAAGGACATCTGCCTGATGGGGGAGAAAGTAAAACGCTGGAAAGAACGCGATGGACATCGCTTGAAGAAGTCCATGATCTCCAGAATATACGGTAAAAAGGTGGAGGTGCTGATTTTGGGCATCGGGGTCTCTAGCGCCATCGAGGTGCCAGACAAGGTCAAGGAGGACATCGAGGAACATGGCATTCAGGAATTAATCGTCGCCCCGACGCCGGTCGCGTGCCGCATGTACAACCAATGCTATCACGAAGGGCGCAAGGTGGCTCTGCTGGCGCACGGAACGTGTTAATACGGTCGGACTTGTCGGACTCGCCGGACGGGTCAGATTAAGAAACGCCCCCGGGCCGAAACCCAGGGGGCGCATTTTGATCAAGCTTTTTGCTTATTTTCCGTAGACTTCCACTTCAACGTAGTTGTTCAGTTCGTTGGCGGTGTTGCCGTTCGAATACAGGCGGACGTAGCGGCCTTTGACGCCATCCACCTTAATCAGGCGGCCTTTGTTGTTCTCGATGAACTCTTTGTCCTTGCCCACGCCCAAACCGGCGGAGTTGTCCGCGTCGTTGTTGTACACGGTGGTCACGCCCGTCTTGAATTCGGGGTCATCGGAAATCTGGACGACCATGTCGAAATACACGCGTTTGCCTTCGTGGAAGTGCCAGACCAGGATGTCGTAGATGGTGGCGGCGGCGCCCAGATCAATCTGGACCCACTGCACGCCGGAACTCAATTCGACCAGGCTGGACTTGGCATAGTCTTTGTCACCGTCAGTGATCTGCTTGAGATCGCCCAAGGTCGGGGTTTTGCAACTGCTGGTGACGGGTTTGCCCTTGGAAATCAGCGCGGTGCCCTTCGGGGCCATGACCGGGGGACGGTCCTTGTAATCTTCCGGTTCCAGGTTCGGCGACCAGTAATCGAGCGGCGTGCCGCCGAAGAACGGTTCCGGCAATACAATTTTCAGCTCTTCCATATCGCCCGCCGGGGCCGCCGGCTTCGCGGCGTCTTGGGCAACTACCGGCAGCGCCATCGCGACAACCGCCACACTCAACAGAACTTTCCACAGCTCCAGTTTCATTCGTACTTTCTCCTCTTGCTATGCGTTTGTGCGCTGTTCGCGCATATCCACTGATTTAGACGCGGCCCAGGTTGGTTTATTCACACACCGCGTTTGAAGAAAATCCATTATAGCAAACATTTCCGGTCATTTGCCAGAAAACCATGCTTTTCCCTGGCCTCTATTCGACCCGCCATCCGCCGGAAAAGTTTTGTCATGCGCTATCTAATTGAGCACCAATGATTTACCACGGATTCCGTCCCTTTTCCGGCATCATGGGGTACGCCCATCCGGTCCCGTCCATCATAAAATGGCAATCCATGGCATCAAGGCGTCATAATAGGAATTGCCATGCGGTACGATCCGCCCGAGTGGAAACTTTTGGCAACGGTTGCGGGATTAACCCCCTTTATAGACAAACCCCGTGAATACGGAAACGAAGGAGATGAAAATGGCTATCAGATGGATGCATTTGGCCGTGGTGTTGACCGGCGTTGCCCTGGTGATTTCCGGATGCGCGGCCACCAAGGGATACGTCACGCTGAATTATACGCCGCAAATGGATACGCAGCGCATTCCCGGCGCGCAGGACGTTCAAGTCAGTATTGTCGTGGTGGATGACCGCGCCATCAAAGACCGGGTCAGCGCGAAAAAAAACCTGCAGGGCGATGAAATCGCGCCCATCGAGTCCGTGAACGAAGTGAAGTCCGCCCTGAAGGAGGCCCTCGCCGCCGAGTTCAAGAATCGCGGATTCAACCTGGGTTCGGGCGGCGTTCAAGTCGAATTCACCGTGGAAAAATTCTACAACGACTTTCAACCGGGTTTCTGGGCGCGCAAAGCCAACACCAATTCGGACACCCGGGTCCGCGTGCTGCTCAGCGACGGCACGGAAGTGTTCCAGAAGAAATTCCAGGACGAATGGAAAAAACCCGTGATGTTCATGTCCGCCAAACGCGCCCAAACCGCCTTGAATACCGCGTTGCAGGACGCCGTGCAGAATTTGTTCAAGGATTCCGGGTTCCTCAGCGCGTTGTTTAAGAAATAGCGGGTGTAGGGTTTGGGGTTTAGGGTAGTGGGTTTTGGTCCCTGGCCCCGTTCATGGAGTAATTTTAATGAGCACTGATGGGCATGGGATGGACCGTCATTTGACCTCTTACGGAGACCGCGGGTTCAGCCGGTTTCTCCGTAAGGCTTTTCTGGCTTCGGCGGGGTATGACACCGTGGACCTCGCCCGGCCCATCATCGGCATTGTGGACACCAGTTCCGACTACAATCCGTGCCACCGTGAAATGCCCGGGCTGGTGCAGGCGGTGAAACGCGGTGTATTGGAAGCGGGCGGATTGCCCTTTGCTTTCCCAACCGTCTCACTCCATGAAATTCTCATTTCCCCCACCGCCATGCTGTACCGCAATCTCGCGGCCATGGAAACCGAAGAAATGATCCGCGCCTATCCCATGGATGCCGTGGTGATGCTGGGCGGATGCGACAAGACCGTGCCCGCGCAATTGATGGCGGCCGCGTCCGCGAACCTCCCCGCGATTTTCGTGGTGACCGGCCCCATGCGCACCGGCAGTTGGCGGGGCGAACGCCTCGGCGCCTGCACGGATTGCCGACGTTATTGGGCGCAGCACCGCGCGGGCGCCATTTCGACTGAAGAAATCGAGGAACTGAGCCAGTCCTTGTGCCCCACCGGAGGCACCTGCATGGTGATGGGCACCGCGTCCACCATGGCCTGCCTTACCGAGGCCCTCGGCATGATGCTGCCCGGCGGGGCGACGCCCCCCTTCGGAACGGGCAACCGGTTGCGCGCCGCCGTGGCCTCCGGCCGCCGCGCGGTTGAACTTGCACGCGAAGGGCTGTGCCCCCGCGATATCCTCACCCGGTCCGCGTTCCACAACGCGCTGGTGGCCTTGATGGCGCTGGGCGGCTCCACAAACGCCATCATCCATCTTATCGCCGTGGCCCGGCGTGCGGGAATTCCCTTGGCGCTCGATGATTTTCAGGCCGTTTCGGATCAGGTTCCGCTTTTGGTCAACTGCAAACCGGCGGGCGCGGGCTATCTCGAAGATTTCGACCATGCGGGCGGCATGCCCATCCTAATGAAGACGCTGGAACCCCTGTTGGATACTTCCGCGCGCACGGTTACGGGAAAATCCGTACAAGAAAACTTGGCGGAAACACCCGCGCCCGGAACATGGCAAGACACCATTCGGCCCTTGGACGCGCCGCTGGGCGGCACGGGCGCGCTGGTCATGCTGAAAGGCTCCCTCGCGCCGGAGGGCGCGGTGATCAAGGCCGCCGCCGCCAGCCCGCATCTTCTTCAACATCGCGGCCCCGCCGTGGTGTTCGATTCCGCGGAAGACGCCGCCGCGCAAATTGACGCGCGCGTGGAGCATATTACGCCGGACCACGTGCTGGTGCTGCGCAATGCGGGTCCCGTGGGTGCGGGCATGCCGGAGTCCGGTTCTTTGCCCATCCCTAAAAAACTGGCCGCCGCCGGGGTGAAAGACATGGTGCGGGTGTCCGACGCGCGAATGAGCGGCACCGCCTTTGGCGCGTGCGTACTGCACGTGTCGCCGGAGTCCGCGGTGGGCGGGCCGCTGGCACTGGTGCGCGATGGGGATCTCATCGAACTGAATGTGCCGGAGCGCCGGATTGATTTGCTCGTGGACGAACGGGAACTCGAACGGCGGCGCGCAACCTTCACCCCTCCGCCCCTGCCCGGACGCGGCTGGCCCAAACTCTACGCGGAGCATGTGCAACAGGCCCATCTCGGCGCGGATTTGGATTTTCTCTCCTGACCCGCGGGCGCAATATTGGATCAACCGCGCCGGTTCGGTACAATCTCTTTCCATGGACCTGAAAACGCAATAATCCGAACGGCATCATGCAAGACCACACCACAAAAGCGGAATCGGCGGGAACGGACGAATGCCTCGGTCCGGTGCGCGGCATTATCTCGACGCACGACCACCGGGGCCGCCCATTCGACCTGACCAGCCTGAAAAAATGGATTCGCCTGAACAAGACCGTATTCAAGGCGGAAAAGATTGACGTGCGGGTGGTGAAAGAGGGCCTGCGGCTCATGCCCCTGCTGTTGGAATATGCCCGGCTCGAAAACATCCCGCTCTCGTTGCGCACCGACTGTGAAGAGGGGCCTGACTCCCTTCCCGCCCTCGCCCATGCGGGATTGCACGATGTCTTTATCTGCCCCCCGGTGTTCTCTTGGGCGAATGTGGGACCGTGGATATGCGCCTGCCAAGAAGCCGGCCTGCCCATACGGGTGCAGCTTCAGCCCCCCTTCGAGGCCACCGGAGACATCGAGGGACTCGCGGGCATGCTCAGCCCGGCGTCCTCCGTCAACGTGGCCCTGTGCGATCCTTTTCTTCCCTACCCGGCGCTGGCCGAACGGCCCCAAAACACATTGGACGCGATGAACCGCCTGGTCACCGCGCTGGACGCGCTGGACCTCGAAGTCAACTTGTTGCGCGTGCCGTTCTGCCTGGCCGGTGAAGCCCGCTGGCCGCACGTCGTGAACACTCCGCAATTCTTCCTTGAACATCCACACTACTTGAAGACCGCCTATGAGTTCGCGGCGAACATTCACCGGCGGGGGCCCCAGCGCCTGGACAAGGCGGTGGAAAATCTGCTGGCCCGCCGCACCTCCCTGCACAATGCCATTGACAACAGCCTGTTTCCCTGGCTCATCAATCATCCCCTGCTCTATATCCGCGTATGGATGCTGCACAAATTCACACGGCACCTGTTCTTCCTGCGCCGTCCCAAACCCCTCCCGGAAAACCTGAACGCCTATGAAGCGGAAGTGGAACGCGTGTGCGCGAAAAACCGCAAAGCGTTGGGGCCCCTCTGCTCCGGCTGCCGTTTCAAACGCATCTGCGATCATGCCACGGAAGACCTGAAACAATGCCTGCCGGGGATTCCGGTGTGCGCAATCCCCGGCCAGGATATCGTGTCGCCCCGCGCCTTGACCCCGCGGCGAAAACGCTATTTCGATCCACTGGACCAAAAACGTCTCGAACTGCCCGGCCTTCTTCAGGAACTTGCCGAAACCGCCCGCCAAATCATCCTGCATGATCCGCCCACCCGCGAGATTTCCACCGACGACATCGAGATCGAAAACCATTACACCCACCACATGCCCGGAGCCGTCCGCTGGCTATCCTTTCTCAATACCGAACACCAAAGCACGGTGCTTGCGCGGCTTGAACCGCCCTTCACCATGTGCCTCACTTTCGGCGGCGGCATCGCGGGCCAGATCGGGTTCAGCTTCGGACGCCATGCCCGCATCGTGTGCCCCATGACCGATTACTCCCACCGGCTCACCCTGCACGTGGACAAGGACGGCAACTACGTGCTCTTGCGCGACGGCGTCCTCGTGCGGCCCACGGAATTCGCGGGTGAGCGCCGCCTGCCCCCCCGGCTCGCCGGATGCCTCGAACCGCGCATTTCCATCCATAACATTGACGGATTCATCCTCACGCAAACCTTGTTGCTGTGGGAAGGCGAACGCCCCGCGCTCCATCCCCTCGAAGCGATTAAATACTCCGTCATCATCGTGAGCACCCGTTACTCCCGGCGCCTCCAGGCCACCCTCCTGGCCCTCGCCCATCAACAGGGCATCAACCCCAACAACCTCGAAGTCGTGATCGGCTACGTGCCCGGCATAGACACCACCGACGACCTGATTGACAGCAAGCGCCGCACCCACCCCCATCTGCGCATCGTCCGGTCCCCCTTTTCCGAAGACTATATCCGCGCCAAAGGATTCATGATCAACGAATCCTTCCACGCCGCCTCCGGCGAATGGATCGTGCTGCTCGACGCCGACATCATTCTTCCCCCGGACTTTTTCGCCACGCTCGGCAAACACACCGAAGGCGCCCTCTTCATCGCCCCCGACGGACGACGGATGCTCACCCCCGAAACCACCGCCGGCATCCTCCTCGGCGACATCCGCCCTTGGGAGAACTACGAAGCCCTTGCCCTTTCCGAGGGCGAATTACGCTACCGCGAAGCCAACCGCACCCCCATCGGCTTTTGCCAATGCGTGCACCGCGAAGTCCTTGAAAAAAACCCCTATCACGAACTGGACCATTTCGAATCCTCGGATTGGTTCTTCGGATGGGAAGTCATCCGGCGCTTTGGCAAGGAACGCCGCCTCGAAGGCGTGATCGTGCTCCATCTCGACCATGGCGGCAGCCAATGGTACGGCGCCGCCAAACACATGTAACAAAACGGATACCCTTGGATGCGCACGACACCGGGCATTCACCGGTCATTACAATCAGAATAATGAACAACGAAAAATCCAGCCCTGCTCCGCATCCATGCGAATCCGTAAAATCCATGTTCACCTGGATCATTTTCTTGCTCCCCGCAGGGGAGGAATTTGAATAGCCTGGTTTGCCTGGCCTATCACGACGTACCCAGGGCGGCGAATAAGAATAGGGATGGCCGCCACGTCGGCCCACTATTGACAAGACCTTCTCATGGAAGCCGGGGGTCGAGTCCCCGAGACCCACGGAAATCTCCACGGGATCATTTTCTTACTCCCCGAAGGGGAGGAATTTGAGTAGCTAGGGGTCGAGGCCCCGAGACCCACGGAAATCTCCACGGGATCATTTTCTTACTCCCCGAAGGGGAGGAATTTGAGTAGCCAGGGGTCGAGTCCCCGAGACCCCTGGAAACATTGCCCCTCCCCCAGATCATCGACCCTGAAGGGGTCGAACACAACATCTCAAGGAAGATGGTTCGACCCCTTCAGGGTCGGCGCAATAGGGTCCACTACTACCCACAGGTTTCACCTGTGGCTTCTATTCAAATTCGACTCCTTCGGAGTCCGATAACCTGCAAGGTCGCGCAAAGCACCATCCTGGGTCAAGCCCCATCCCTATACACCTGTGCTTTTTCATAGGTGGAACGAGGGGCGCGGAAGGAACACTTTTCCGAGAAAAGCACTCAGAGGGCGGATGGCAGGAAGCAGGGACTTTTTAACGGCAAGGCGCGGAGAGGGAAGCTTCGATGGGGAACATGGATTTGGTCCGCCTTTTTATTTCGTTTATTTCGTGTCTTTCGTGGTCCCCTTCCGGTATTTTGCATTCCGCCCCCCGACCCCCGACACCCGTTTTTTACGATGGCCGTACCCGCTCAAGAATTTCCGTCAGGCACGCCAGATAGTCCCCGGCCTTGCGGTTGCGGCTGTAATGGGCCACGGCATACGCCCGGCCATGCTCGCCATACGCGCGCCGCAACGCCTCGTCTTCCGCAAGCCGGAGAATCGCCTCGGCGTAGGCCTGCGGATTTTCCGGCTCGACGGCAATCCCCGCCCGGGCCGCTTCCACCACTTCCTTCGCCTGTCCTTCCACCCCCAGCACAATCGGCCGGGCGCACGCCATTATCTCGAAGATTTTCGAGGGAATGTTGTATAGAAACACTTCGCGCTTCCGCAGCGGCACCAGGCAGATATCCGCGGCCGCGTAACACTCCGGCATTTTTTCCTTCGGCTGCATGCCCAGGAAATCCACATTGTCCAGGTACATTTTCCGCGCCTGCTCGATCAGCATCTGACGCTCCGCGCCCGAACCCACAAAAACAAATCGAATCTCCGGGCGGGACCGGAGCAATTCCGCCGTCTCCAGAATCGTGCCCAACCCCTGCGACAGCCCGTGCGTCCCCACGTACATCACCACGATGCGCTTGTCCCAGCCGCACAGTTCCCGCAACCGCACCTTGTGTTCGCGCGGGGTGAAAAAATCCTCATCAATGCCATTGGTGATGGTGTATACCTTTTCTTGCGGCAAACCCCGCGCCACAATTTCCCCGCGCGTGGCCTCCGCCACCGTCACAATGCCCTTGGCCCGACGGTACAAAAACATCTCGATGCCGCTCAGCAGCCCGATGACGAACCGGTTTTTCACCACCCCCAGGTCCACAATCTGCCGCGGCCACAAATCACGCACTTCCAGCACAAACGGACGCCGCTTCAGCACGGACACGATATAGCCCGCCAGCCCGCACAACAACTGCGGCGACGTGGCCACCACCACATCGCACTTCGGCGCAAAGAACACCGCGAAGAAAATCGCCGACAGCATGAACGTGGCGAAACTGAAGCTTCTCCGGAGCACCCCCTTGTTGGGCGTGGCATACAGCCAGCACCGCAACACGCGAATCCCGTCCACCGTCTCCCGGTAGAGCGGGGTGCGGCGGTAGGGCTCCGGCACAATCCCCGTGGGATGATTGGGAATCCCGCACACCACCGTAACCTCGTGGCCCTGCCGCGCCCAATACCGCGCATGTTCATGCGTGCGCGCGGCGGGAGCGCCCATTTCCGGCGGGAAATACTGGCATAGAAACAAAATCTTCACAAACAACGTCTTCCGTTATCCATCCGTCACCCTCGCGATTCCCCGTATCGTACCGCCCCCAGACCGTCTTTTCAACCCCTGCCGCCCGGAAACGCCCAGCCCGCCGCCTCGCGCAGTTCCCGCACCGCCGCCCCGATATCCGCCGCCGCCGTCACCGCCGTCACCACCGCCACATGCCGCGCGCCCCGCGAAACCACCTCCCGCACGTTGTGCGCCTTGATCCCGCCCATGCACGTGAAGGGAATGCGCAACCCCGGCGCCACCGCGGCAATCATGTCCGGGCCCACGGGCGCCACCGCCGTTTGTTTCGTCTGTGTGGCGAAAACCGGCCCGATGTTCACATAACTGGCTCCGGCCGCCGCCGCCGCCCACGCCTGCTCCGGCGTATGGCTCGACGCCCCAAGAATAAGCTCTGGGGCAATGCGCCGGACCGCCTCAATAGGCAGGTCCTGCCGCCCCAGATGCACCCCGTCGGCCCCCGCCGCCAACGCCACATCCAATCGATCATCAATAATCAACAACGCGCCCGCCCGCGCCGTATGTTCGCGGAAAATTTCCGCGCGCCGGCACAGTTCCCGCGCCGACAGGTCTTTTTCACGCAACTGCACCAGCCGCACCCCGGCCGCCAGACAGGCCTCCAGCACGTCCACCCCGCTCCGTCCCGCGCAGAACGCCTCCGTAATCACCACATACAAGTCCGTCTCCGCGAACCGGGCCATGCGCTCCTGATGCGTCATCATCCGCCTCCCACGAACCGGATCAAATCCACCTCATCCGCCTCCACAAGAACGGTGGCCATATAGTCCTCCCGGGGCACAATCTCGCCGTTGCGCTGCACCACCATCGTCTTGGAACTCAGGCCCAGGTGTTGCAGCACGACCTGG
>CAYXPO010000114.1:0-10385 GCA_964466925.1 uncultured Nitrospirales bacterium | reverse complement strand
AGGGGCTCGCGGACGGACTTTTCCACGGAGGGGATGGCGGCAAAATGAAAACAGGTTTCAACGCCGTTAAGGGATTTGTGCAGGGTGGAATGGTCTTCTATGGAGCCTTCAACAACTTGAATGTCTTTTTCAATGTCCGCGATGTTTGATCGCCTGCCCGTGGAAAAATTATCCAGAATGCGCACAGAACAGCCCCGTTTCAGCAAGGCGCGAACCAGATTGGAACCGATGAAACCCGCGCCGCCAGTCACCAGACATGTACCCATTCAATGTTCCCATTTATTGCGTATCATTGTCATTCCATTGCTTCAAACAAAACACGGGCTCCCATGAAGTGGACAGGAGCCCGCGCAACGGCTTTTTCATTTACATGCGAATGGGCATGATTACATTTACATAATAATCCACAGGCCCTTCCGTATATGGCTTGACGACGCCCGGGCTCATTCCGTCCTTCAATACCAGGCATACCTTTTCCGATTCCATCCTGCGCAACACTTCCAAAAGGAAGTCCGGATTGAAAGCAATCTCAATAGGATCGGCATTATAATCAACAGGCAGTTCTTCGTCATATTCGCCGACTTCCGGCGTAATGACCTTCAGGCGCATCAATCCGTCCCGTACATTGATGCGGACCGAATTGAACTTCTCATTGGTCATCGTGCGGGTGCGGCGCATGGATTCCACGAACTTGGGCGTGTCAACGACAACCTCCTTGTCATGCTTCTGCGGAATGACCATTTCATAATTGGGAAAGTTTCCTTCAATCAGCGCCGTAACCATTCTCATGCTGTTAAAAGCAAACGCCGCCTGACTCTCGTCAATGTAGATGCTCACCTCTTCATCGTCCATCATGAGGCGTTCCAGTTCATGCACCATTTTCGACGGAATGATTACCTTCACTTCCGTGTCTTCCGGAATGCCTTCATCCTCCCGGGCCAGACTCATCCTGCGTCCATCCGTGGCCACCACCACCAGCTTGCCGTTCGTTATCTGAAACAAAAGCCCGGTAAGATTATACCGGGCCTGGTCCGTGCAAATGGCATACGAAGTCCGCATGAAAAGCTTTTTAATTATGCCTTGCTTCAACACCAACGGTTCAATGCCGTCAAAACCGCGGACCGGCGGAAATTCGTCCGGCGACATCCCGAAAAGGCGCGTCTGTATCTTGCCGCAATGCAGATGAATCACATTGTTTTCTTCCAAATCCAGCACCACTTCCTCATCCGGAAGCTCCGCCAATATGGAAGACAATCGCTGCGAAGAAACGGTCAACGCGCCTTTCTCCTCCACCCGGCAATCCACCGTGCACTCGATGCTGACCTTCAGGTCCGTGGCCACCAAGCGGACACAGCTCTCCCCGGTCTCCATCAAAATATGGGTGAGTATTGGTAATGCGGACTTTGCGGAAACCACGCTCTTGACTTTGTTCACGGTATCCAGCAGGTCCTGTCTCGGTATCGCAATTCTCATGGTCTTGTTCTCCAAACGCACGGTGAACGATTTTTTGTTTATTGGTCTAAAGGTCTATATGTATATTCCGTAGTTCCAGTAGTAGAACCGTTGGAAAGTGTTAATAAATTCATAACACATTGGTTTTTAATAGGTTATAATTTCCTTACGTTGTTGAAAACGTGTTTTCTTTTCCACATTACCTAACAGACAGTATAGCGTTTATTTTTTTGGGTTGCCAATTTTTGTTCATCCGGTGGATAACCTGGTTTATGTATTCACACGACACGAAAGATTTTTCCACCGTCTTCATATCGGCAATGTTCCACGCTGTTTTTTGGGTTTATCCACACCCTGTTTTTTGTTTGTTATCAATAGTTTATAGTAAATCCACCTCTGTTTATTTTTACATCCGTGAAACAGAATGAAGATGTTTATACAGGGTCTTAACAGGAATACCCGGGTTTTTGTAAAGATAACAAATACAATGAGTTATGATGATAAGAAATATTCCTGTTAGCGGCTTTCATTCAACTGTAATGTCATGAAACGCATGTAGTTGCACATGATTCAAGACTATCGGGCGAATTACCTGTCCGGGAACCGTCAGGGGGTTTTTCCACATGTTCTCCACAGGTGCATATCCGTTTTCCCCGGTAACGAGGCGACATGCTAACAAACAAAGCGTGGAAAAGCAAGCGTATTTTTATGCCTTATCAAGTTCGGATAACGCGCAGAAATTCTTCAGGTGTGACGATGCCGTTTTTAACCTTTTCCCGGCAACGCATCGCCATGGTTTTCAGCTTGATGTCTTTGGCTATTTTCGCGCCTTGCTCATCTTCAGCAATTTTCCGCCGAACCTCCGGCGTAATTTCCAGAAGCTCAAAAATACCCGTCCGGCCCTTGTTCCCCGTGTGATAGCACTTGTCGCACCCCGCTCCGCGGTAAAGTTTCGATACTGTGGCGGGCAGCCCAATGGATTTGAGCAACAGGGAAGAGGGTTTGAAGCTGGTTTTGCAGTTGGGACAAATGGTGCGCACCAAGCGTTGCCCCACCACGGCGGTCAATGCGCTGGATATAAGGTAAGAGGGAATATTCATATTTCTGAGGGTGTCAATGGCTTCCGGCGCATCATTGGTATGTAAAGTGCTAAAAACAAGATGTCCAGTCATGGCGGCTCGGATGGCGATACGGGCCGTCTCCATATCCCGTATCTCGCCCACGAGCAATACGTCAATATCCTGCCGGAGCGAGGCCCGGAGGACATTGGCGAAGGTGAGGTCAATATCCGAATCAATCTGGACCTGATTGATGCCTGAGAGCTGGTATTCCACGGGGTCTTCGAGTGTGACGATGCTGTCGGTCATGACGTTTTTCTGGTTCAGGGCGGCGTAGAGAGTGGTGGATTTGCCTCTGCCGGTTGGTCCGGTGAACAGGATCATACCGTAGGGTTGCTCGATGCAGCGGGTGAAGTTTTCTTCGTCTTCGGGATCGAAGCCCAAGTCTTTGACGCCGGCGAGCACCGAGGATTGGTCCAATAGCCGCAGTACGACGCGTTCCCCGAGGAACGTGGGCAGGGTGGCCACGCGCACGTCGAATTCGCGTTCGCCCACCTGGATGCTGATATGGCCGTCCTGCGGGTGGCGCGTTTCCGTGATGTCGAGGTCCGACATGATTTTGATGCGGGAGATGACCGGCGCTTCCATGGTTTCGGGAATGCTCATGACATCGTGGAGCACCCCGTCAATGCGGTAGCGGATGCGCATTTCGGGTTCCTGCGGATCCATGTGAATGTCGGTGGCCCCCGCGTTCACGGCGCCCTCGAGGATGGTGTTCACCATTTTGATGACGGAGGTTCCGGAGGCCTGGCGGGCGATTTCGTCGAACCGGATCGAATCCTTGTCCTGTTTTTTGTCCGTGCGGACCGCTGATTCATCCATTGTTTTTCCTTCCGTTTTGTCCATGGGGGTGCCTTTCTCCGGAGCGGTTAAGGTTGGCTCCAGGTAGATTTTCAGATGCGGGGCTTCCGCCGCTTTCGCGGTGCGGGCCGCCGCGGCCTCTTCTTTTTCCTGCAAGGCGCGGTACCGGTGTTCGATCTCGGCCTCCAAATCCTCACATGCGGTGATGACCGCGTGAATGCGCAATTTCAACATTACCCCGGCGTTTTTGATGCGGCGCAGGTTCTGCGGGCCGGTCACCAGCACCGTGAGCTTGTCCCCTTCGAGGCGCACGGGCAGCATCTCATTCTCGCAGGCGATGCTTTCGGGAACGGCCTCGAGGGCCTTGGGCGCGCTCGGCGTGGCCCCGATATCCGCGTATTCCATGGCGTATTGCTTCCCCAGGGCCCGCGCCACCGCCTCCGGCGGCACAAACCCCTGACGCAGCAAAATGCTCCCCAGCAGCCGCCCCGTCCGCTTCTGTTCCGCCAGCGCCTGCCGCAGGTCCTCCTCCATCAGGTCCCCCGAATCCACCAGCGCCCGCCCCAGCGTCTCCTGCGCCCCCCGCACCGACTTGCTGTGAAATTGATACCGCAGCAAATCCTCCACCGCCGAAAACGTCACCTTCCGCATCTGCAGAAGCTGCTTGTAAAAGGGCACGCCGGTCTCCGCCTCCCGCGCCTTCGCCTGCTCCAATTCCGCCCGCGTGATCAGGTCCTTCTTGACCAGGTCCTCGCCCGGTTCCGGTGCCGTCTGCTTGGGAGCCATAGTCCCCTCCATCCACAGTTGTTGCCGCCGCCGATACGGCATTATAAAAAAGTTCCCCCCGTTTGGCAATTCCCGGGAAAAAATGTTGAATGGCCTAGCCAAAACCAAGGAATCAAACCGAACGGGGAACATGTGCAGACTTTTGATATTGTCCACAGATTAGGCGGATTGTCACAGATTTTTGAAGTTCACTGCGCGACAAGGAATTTCTGGAGAACATCCGAAAAGCAAGGACAACACAAAGCGGCAGCAAGCTGCCGCAGTCCAAAGGGAAAGGGACAGGCTGTTGGACAGGCGTTGAACGGTGGTTCTGTTTCGTTTGTTTTGGGTTTTTCGTGGAGGCGGAGAGAAAAGAAGTTTCATTTCGCAGTATTGCATTTGTGGCCAATTCTGCCGCACACTGTGGGGTGTCCCTACAGCACTTGATGCATGGAGGTTCGTTTATGTGTTGGTTTGCGCGCGCGGGGTGGGAATCGTCTGTGAGAAAAGGTGTTGGGTTGTTTGTGGCCGGTGTCTTTTTGGTGGCCGGGGGTGCGTTTGCGCAAGTTCCCGCGCCATCCGTTGTCCCCGCCGCGCCTCCAAGCGGGGGGGCGGTGAAAATATATCCGCTGCCGCAGGGCGAGGCGGCCGCGCCCGTCACCATTACCGCGGACGGTCAGCCGCTGCCGGTTTCGTTGTGTTATGTCTCCGCGTATCCGTACAACCGGCGGTGGCCGGGGCATCAGCGCACGAAAGACCAGCGTGAGGAGGCTTATTTTGCACGGCTGTCGAGTGCGGGGCCGGTTGTGTTCAAATACACCCCCGCACGGCCCTTTTCAGCGTGCGTCGTCCGTCCGCTGTCGGCCAAGGTGACCCCGGAGGTGAAGGACGGCACGATTACGTTCACCCTTCCGCACCCCGGCGGCTACACGATCGAGCTGGACGGTATCCACAATGCGCTGCATCTTTTCGTCGATCCGCCCATGGATTACAGCGTATCGCCGGAGGCGAAGGGGGTGCATTATTTCGGGCCGGGCGTCCATCGCATCGGCACGCTGCATCTGCAGGACGACGAGACGGTCTATATGGACGAGGGGGCGGTTGTCTACGGCAGCATTCACGGGGAAAAGGTCCGGCACATACGGATTCTCGGACGCGGCATTCTCGACAACAGCGAAAACGTCGAGGAAATCCTGTTCAAGGTGGACAAACTCGGGGACGGCACGGTGGACGTGGGCAACAGCCGCCGCGATCACACGATTCACCTCGTGGATTCCAGTGACATCGAGATCGAGGGCATCACCCTCCGCGACTCGCTGGTCTACAACATCGCCTGCTTCGGATGCGGCAACACGACGATCAGAAACTGCAAGACCATCGGCTGCTGGCGGTACAATTCCGATGGGATAGACCTCCACAACTGCCGCAATGCCCGCGTGTCCGGCTGCTTCGTGCGCACGTACGACGACTCGCTGTGCGCCAAGGGCCACACCGGCTACCGTTTCGACACCTGCGAAGACATTCTCTTTGAGAACTGCGTCATCTGGAACGACTGGGGCAAGGGGCTCGAGATTGGCGCCGAAACGCGCGCCGAACACCTGCGCCGGATTGTCTTCCGCAACTGTGATGTCATCCACCTCACCGGGCCCGCCATTGACATCATGAATGTGGATTACGGCAGGGTGCACGACGTCGCCTTTGAGGACATCCGCATCGAGTACGATCCCGTCATTCAGCAGCCCGCCTTGCAAAGAGACGATCAGACACCGTTTGCGGTGGACCCGAACAGCACCTACATGCCCCAGGCGGTCTGTTTCACTATTGAAAAACACCCTGAATATTCCGGAGGACTCGGCCGCCGGGGCTATATCCACGACATCACGCTGCGCAACATCCGCATCCATGCGGACCGCATGCCCCCGTCCTCCTTTAGGGGCTATGACGAGGAGCATGCCGTCTACAACGTCACCGTGGATGGGTTCTTCCTCGGCGGCCAGCGGATCACCACGCTTGAAGAGGCGCGGTTCCATATCGGCGACCACGTACGCAACGTCACTATCCAGTAACAAACCGGGACGAAACCGGAGACAGGCCGGAAATTTCGGTGCATTCGGAAAAACGGGGTGGACGCCTGGTGAGATATCCGCGTTAAGCCGCCGCCGGTTCCGCTTCGGCAATTGACACCGCCATAAGGGAAGAAGTAGGCTGGAAACCAGCAGTTGTGGTGTTTCACAAGGCCATTCAAGAAAAGGAGGGTATATGTTACACCGAATTGTTCCGTTCATGGCGTTTCTCATTGCTTGCACCTTGCTCTGCGGCACCCTGCCGGCCGTAAATGTCACTTCGCCAATGGGCGCCGCCACACCACCGGTGAAAATTGGCGTATTCACCCTGACGTATACGGCGGGGGCCGGCGGCCACATCGAAGGGGTCTCGCCGCAAACCGTCACGTATGGTTCAGATGGCTCGACGGTGACCGCCGTTCCCGATACCGGCTATCACTTCATGCAATGGAGCGACGGATCGCCGGCGAACCCGCGGCAGGACCTCGCGGTCTATGCCAATATCACCGTCGCGGCCTCCTTCGCGCTCGACGAATTCACGCTGACGTATACGGCGGGGGCCGGCGGCCACATCGAAGGGGTCTCGCCGCAAACCGTCACGTATGGTTCAGATGGCTCGGCGGTGACTGCCGTGCCCGACGCCGGGGCGTACTTCGTACAATGGTCGGATGGCAATCCGAACGCGTCGCGTCAGGACACTTCAATCATGAGTGACCTCACCGTGGAGGCGGTCTTCGGGGTGATTATCAACAGCATCGAAGAACTGCAATTGATCGGTGCGGCTCCCGCGTATCCGCTGGACGGCTATTACCGGATGGATGCGGACATCAACGCCGCCGGGGCGAAAGGCTATGCGCCCGTGGGCTCCGCCGACACGCCGTTCACCGGCCATTTTGACGGCAACGGTTTTGCGATTACAGGGTTCCATCTTGATGGTTGGGATAGGCCGAACAACGGAGTTTTCAGCGTAATTGGGGCAGGCGGCTCGGTCTCCAATTTGACCCTTACGGATGTCAATGTCCCGGCCAGCGGCACGAATACCGGGGCCTTGTGCGGACAAAACAATGGTTTGATCAAGAATTGTCATGTGACCGGCTCGGTTTATGCTGACTGGTATGCGCCGCACCGCGGGGGGCTGGTGGGGACCAACACGGAAACCGGTGTTGTCGAGGACTCCTCGAGCGCGGCGGAAGTCTGCGGACGCGGCGGAAGCGTCGGCGGGTTGCTGGGAATCAACTACGGGACCTTGACGCGTTGCCACGCCACGGGGAATGTACATGGACGGGAATGCGTGGGCGGGTTGATCGGCTACTGCCTGTTCGGCACCCTCACGCAATGCTACGCCACCGGGAATGTGGACAATGTCCAGGAGTACGGACCCCTTGGCGGGCTCTGCGGCGTGTTATCGACGTCCACGGTCCGCGAATGTTTCGCCACCGGAAACGTCACCTCGCCACTGGGATTTGATGTGGGCGGGTTCAGCGGTGACGGATGGGACGTGTATTTCAAGCATTGTTTCGCAACGGGCAAAGTCACTGCGCCGATGGCGCGGTGTTCCGCCTTGATTGGAGGACAAACGGACGGCCCCATTGACTCCTGTTATGGGGTGGGGCCGGTCTCGGGCGGCGTGCCGGCCGGCCTGCTCGGATACGATGGCGGCCCTCTGCCCTCGTTCACGAAATGCTACTGGGACGTTGATGCCACGGGGCAGACGGAATCGGTCACCGGCCAACCGGAGGCTTCTTTTGGGAAAAGCACGGCGGAGATGCTGCAGGCGGCCACATTTGTGGACTGGAACGTCGGCTCGGGTTCCCCCTTTGTCAATATTGAAAACAAGACCTACCCGTTTTTCCCGTGGAAAGCGCCGGAGGTGCTGTCGCTCGTTCCCGTGGGATTTCCCGCCGCGGACACGGTGCAATTTCTGGCAACATTCTCGATGCCCCTCCCCGGGCTGACAACGTCCGATTTGATTGTCACCGGCAATGGCGCCACCTTTGATTCAGCGGACATCACGCCGGTCGAGGCCAATCACCCCACGCAGTGGCTCTTGAACATCCATTTTACCGGGAATAATGGCGAAATCACGGTGCAGATGGATGTGGAGGGCGTTATTGTGTCCGAGGCGGCAACCGTGCTTACTGCATTGCCGCCGTCCAACGCGGCGGCTACGGATATAGGCCAGGACACGATTACCTGGACGTGGTCCGACAATTCCGATGGCGAGACCGGCTTCGATCTCTTTGCGGGGCCGGGCGGCATACCTCCGCAGGCCGCCACCTTTACTACCCCGGCGGAGAGCACAGCGTGGACCCAGTCGCCGCTTGGCGCCAACACGCAGTACGCCTTCCAGGCGGCGGCGGCTTTTCCGGGCGGCGACACGATCAAATCGGAACCCGTCACGGCGTGGACGCTGGCCCATACCCCGTTCGCGCCGTACCTCTATACGCCGGATGACACATCGGTGTATGTGGCCGGAAATTCTGGCGATGGCAATCCCGGGTACACGGGATATGCGATTCGTCTGGTTCCCGGCATGGAAGGCAATGAATGGGTGCAACCGGACGGTACCCTGGGCAACACGCCCTCGTGGCAGGCCTTGGAATACTGGGGCGTGTACGTGTATGGCCTTGACAGCCAGACGACCTACACGGTGACCATGGTGGCCGTCAACGGCGCAGGCGTTCAAACGCCGGAAAGCCCCGGCGCGTTAGTGCATCCTTGGTGGACCGTGACCTACACGTCCGGCGCCCACGGCCATATCGAAGGCGAGGCCTCGCAGAGTGTTTTGAACGGCCAAAGCACAACCCCTGTCACCGCCGTTGCCCATGAAGGGTATCATTTCACGCAATGGGATGACGGTTGGACCGATAATCCGCGCCAGGACTGGGTCTATTCCGACTTCACGGTCCAGGCATGGTTCGCGCCGAACGAATACACGCTCACGTATGAGGCCGGCCCGGGCGGCTACCTCGAAGGTGAGACGGTGCAGACCGTGACCTACGGTTCGGACGGCAGCCCCGTAACCGCCATTCCGGAAGAAAACTACCATTTCGTGCAATGGAGCGATGGCTCGACGGATAATCCCCGCACGGACACAAACGTGACGGCGGACATAACGGTGACGGCCGAATTCGCTTTTTCCAGTGAAGGTGAGGGCATGAATGAAGGTGAAGGTGTAAATGAAGGCGAAGGCGTAAATGAAGGTGAAGGTGTAAATGAAGGCGAAGGCGTAAATGAAGGTGAAGGCGTAAATGAAGGCGAAGGTGTAAATGAAGGTGAAGGCGTAAATGAAGGCGAAGGTGTAAATGAAGGCGAAGGCGTAAATGAAGGTGAAGGTGTAATGGAGGGACAAGCCGAAGGTGCACAGGAAGGCACCGTTGAAGGTTCTGAGGAAGGCCAAACCGAGCCGTGGCATACCGCCGACCAGAACCAGGACAACCTGATCAGTTTGTCTGAACTTCTCCGCGTGATCCAGTTCTTCAATTCCGGCGGCTATCATTGTCAGGCCGGAACGGAAGACGGCTTCGCTCCCGGACCCGGTGATGAAAGCTGCCTTCCGCACGATAGCGATTATAATTCGCAGGATTGGCTCATCGGTCTTTCGGAGTTGCTGCGCGTGATACAGTTCTTCAATTCCGGCGGATACCACGCCTGCCCCGGCCTGGGCACCGAGGACGGTTTCTGTCCGGGGCCCTAGAGTGATGGCGCGCAGGCCCCCGGACAGTATGTTGGAGGAGTGGCCGATGCGTTGTTTGTCCATTTTGATTCTGGCGGCCGTGATGGCGCTGGGCCGTGGCACGGCCTGTGCGGCGGGCGCCTTGGCGGATAATGCCGCCGTGCCGGCGCCGGTGGAAGCGCGTGTGGCGCCGTATTGTGGACGTCCCACCATTTTTATCAATGGCGTGCCCGAGGCGCCCTTTGTATATCATCTGACCGGGCGCTTGTCGCGCAATCCCTGGCTTCCCGAAGCGCAGGAGCATCTCAAGCAGTTCGCGGAGGCGGGGTATCGTTTGTTTGCCTGCGAGACGGGGTTGGCGCAACTCTGGCGGCGGGAGGGATTGGACACGGACCCTGTTTGCAGACAACTCCGCGCGATCCGGGCGGTGAGGGGGGACGCCGCAGTGCTCTTGCGCATCTTTTTGGATCCCCCCGAATGGTGGTTGGAGGAACATCCTGAAGAAAGGGC
>CAYXPO010000113.1:0-10393 GCA_964466925.1 uncultured Nitrospirales bacterium | reverse complement strand
CAATCGCCTTTACCGCTTTTGATTCCTGCACAAACCCAATGAGGGCGTTAACGAGCACCACGCCGAAAATGACGATGGAATCCACCCACTCGCGCAGCGCGGAGGTGATCACCGCCGCGGCCAGGAGAATATAGACGAGCGGTTGATGGAATTGCAGCAAAAACCGCATCCATGCGCTCTGTCCTTTTCGGGCCGCCAAGGCATTCGGGCCATACTGTTCCCGGCGGACCGAGGCCTCGGTTTCCTCCAGCCCCCGGTCCAAATTGAACTGAAGGACGCTGGCCACCGCTTTCTCCGGCAGGTGATGCCAGGGCTTCCCCGGTACCTTCTCCATAGTCAATTCCTTTCTTCGGCTAATTCAAAGGTGCTGTTGGCCTGTGGGCAGCACAAAACCGGAACTATCTTAACTGGGTTTACCGCTGAATGCCCAGCTTTATTCAAGAAACGCGGTCCTGTGAATCGGAATCATGGCTTTTCAGCGGGTAACATCGCTTCGAGCCTGAAAATTTCGCTTGCAAGGAGTTCCCGGCGAGTTTTAAGCGCGCCATAATCCAACTCATACTCCCGCGTTTGCCGTGTGATTTCATCAATGCTTCGGGCCTGCCACCCGATGACTTTTTCCACGGAATCCCTCAAAAGCTCCTCCGCCCGGTCCGCATCCGCCGTGCGTCCGGCCTCGCGGGCCTTCTTGATGTCTTCGCGCAGCAAATACAGCATCCGGTAATCTTCCTGTCCGTCGCGGCAGGCCTCCCAACGCCGCGAAGGGACCACTTCGGTGTCGGTTTGATACACCACCGCCCAGTCCGTGCTTTCGAGCGGCCACCAGTCATCGTGCGCCTTGTAGCACCAGAATCCCGCGCCTTGCAGCCCCAAATGCCAGGCCAGCCACGCATACCCCCGGTAATAGCCCAGCGGCAACAAATCCTTCGCGGGGTCGGTGGCTTCATACGCCCACAAGGTGCGTGCATTTTTTTGGAACCACGCGAGCAGGTCCGGGTCACGTTTGAGAATATTCATTTCCGGCTGCCAGATGTCAATCAAATCCTTGAATTCCGCGACATATTCGACGCGGAGCAGGCCGGTCGGGTCCGCATACACCCGCGCCTTCGGATCCGCCGCCTTCACACGCTCGCAAAAGCGTTTTAATGCGGGAATATTGGTGAAGCCGGTGAGCCACGGTTCGTCAATGGGATAATACGCCCAGCGATCATAGCCGACGCCACGCTCCGTGAAATGGCGCACCATGGTTTGCACCGCCGTGGCGAATCCCTTGGCCTCCAACGCGCTTCCGGTCTCAACCGTCATCCCGTCCGGCCATTTCACCGGCGGCGGAGCGGAATAGAGAAATTGAAAATACGCGGGAACCCGCGCCAGTCCCTCATCCACGGAATGCCAATCCACCGGGCCATTCAGATTTCCATCGGCATCCAGGAGAAGGGTGGGCAGCGCGGGCCCATACCCGACATTGATGCCATGATCGATCATGTCCTTCAATTCTTGATCGCTCGAAGCCGACGGACTGAAGTTTGACCAGTTGATTTGTGCATAGACCCCTTCCGGCAACCGCGCGGGCAATACCTCGATGGTAATGGGCACTTCCCGCATCGTGGCGGTGTTCTCCAAAGTGCCTAAATACAGGGTGATGGGGTAAGTGCCCGCTTCCAATCCGTGCGTGTCCACCACCAGCCACAGTTGCGCGGTTTCAAACGGCGTGAGCGTGATACACCGTGAGAGATCCAATTCCGGCAGCGCGTCTACTACCATTTTGCCCTTTTGCGTTGGTACGGCAATACCGCGCCGCAAGGAAATGTGTTTGGCCAGTTTGGGCTCTGGGGCTGGATTGCCTCCCTGTACGTCGGGCTTTGAAAATACGCACCGGACATTCACGCCCCGCGGGGAGATGTTCAGAAGATTCAGAACTGCGTCTTCAAACTCATCGCCGAATGCGGTAATGTGGACCGGTGTGGAGGCCGGGATGTTTTCCGGCATGGCATCCGGATCAAAAGTGTCCCAGGGATTTGCATCTTGCCAATACACAAACGAGCCGGCATGGCCTTCTTTCCAAAAGGCTTCCAGGCTCTGTGCGATGGCGAAGGTCTCTTTCGCCCGCTTGCGCAACGCCGTGGCGTGTTCGGGAAGTGAAGGCGTGTTCGGGGCCGTGCGTATTGCCTGCTGTGCGGCCTGAAGGCGCATCCATTGTCCCGCCAGACCTTCCCCGCATCCGTCCGGGCAGGCCTCTATCGCCTGTTTGCAGGTCTTTACAACCGCGTCGTAGTGGCATGTGTCCGGGGTTTGGGGCCGCACCTTTACAGAGGCTTCTCCGAAGATTTTCCCGCCATTGGAACTGGCCAGCCGTATCGTTACGGTGGCCGGACGCGTATAGGGCATCCGCCACGGGAGGTTGGCTTCCTGAGTTCCCGCTTTAATCGGAAGGATGTGCGTTTCGGAACTATTTGCGGACACGCGAACCGTTACGGCCGCAAAAGCCTTTTCGGGGGCGGGGTCTTCCCAGCGTGCCTGCGCCAAGTTATCCCCGCAATATACTTCGCCGAGAGTCAGGCTGGCTTTGGGTGCGGCAGTCGGCTTTTCAGCCCCCGGTTTCCCAAGGGGAATGTTCCCATGCGCGGTCATGGCGGAATCCCCCCGCAGACTCGCCCAGGCGATTTTCCCGCCCGCGCCCCAACTCAGCGCCTGAAGTCCATTCTGTGTTACCATCAACGCCTCGATACTGCCGTCTCCGTCTATGTCGCCCAACGCGGACGCGCCATTGCCGTTCGTGCCCAGTTTCAGCGGCGCCAGCACCTTGCCGTCCGCGCTGACCAGGAAATGGCTGCCGCCGGTGACTTGATCGCTCTGCCGCATCGGCACAAGAATCTCCAAGACACCATCTCCGTTCACATCCCCTATGGCGGGCGCCCAGAAAATCCCGTGACCGCCCAGTTCCAGCCGCCAGCGTTCTGAACCATTGGCATTGGTGCAATACAGCCAATTCCCCTTGTCGCCGTGAAGCACTTCCAGCGAACCGTCCCCGTCAAGATCCGCTGTGACATTCGATACATAACTCTGCATCGCATCTTCCGTGCGCCATTTGAACGTTCCGGTGGGGCCATCCAGCGCCATCAGGCAGGTGTGCCGCCCGGTATTGCTGCGGGTGATGAGCACTTCTGAACGCCCATCGCCCTCCAAATCCGCCAGATTCACGCCGGACCGCCCATACGGCGCCTCCTCCGAATGCCGCCACTTCACTTCCCCCAAGCCGTTCAAACAATAGATATTGCCATTGTCCGTTCCATACACGATTTCCGCGAAACCATCACCATCCACGTCCCCCACGGCGGGCGTTCCCACCCGGAAGGTGTCCCCATAAAACCGCCACAAGATTTCCCCGCGCACATTCAGGCAATACAGCCAGCCGCCCTGATGTCCCGCCAACACTTCCACCCCCTTATATGGATGGATGTCCGCCGCCACGAGAATTCCAAGACCCTCCGCGCCCGATTTCAACGAGACACTCCACTCGGTCTTGCCCGTATTCTCCAGACACACCACCCGCGCGTCCAATAATCCCACAAGAATTTCCGCCCGGCCATCCCCGTCCAAATCCGCGACCGTGGCCGGAGTGATAATGGCCTTGTCCAGCGAAACGGTCCACATCGCCTTTCCAGAACCCTCCACCAGCGACAGAGTCTTGTCCGCCGCCACCACCACGCCTGAAGGCTTTTCCGTATTTGGATACAAGGTGGGGGACTGTGGCATCGCCTCCGTCTTGAATCTCCACTCCACCGTCTGCGCCATGCACGCCCCCGCCAACAACAAACAACCGGTCAGCATGATTTTTCGCATGGTATCCACCATATTCTTCCGTAACCTTAGATTTTCAAGAACCAGCGTTTGCGGTACAGGAGATATAAAGAACCCCAAACCACGGCGTACACCACGGCGGCCCAGAGGGCTGCCAAGGACGGATTCAGGTTTTCTGTCTTGCAGGCATGGAGCAGATCATTCATGATTTTTACGATGAATTCCCCGCCCATATAGGCGACAATGGCGTTCATGCCCACTACGACAAACGGAAACGCCCACTTTTTATAGCCCTTCATGTCTATCACGTAGTAAAACAGCGCCAGCAGCAGAAAACTCCAACCGGCCGCCCAGAGCGCCATCGAACTGGTCCAGATATGCTTAATCAGGGGCAGCCAGTAGCTCCAGACCCATCCCGTAACCAAGCAGGCCCCCCCCGTGCCTATCAGGCACAACAACCGGGTCTTTTGCGGACGGTCCATTTGCAGGATTTGCCCCGAATGCACCCCCAGCATCACCGTGCCTGCAAAACCCAGGCTGCTCAGTATCCATGTATAGGTGGTGCCGTCCCGGAACCGCCCCAGAATGGATTCATCTATCCACATGGCGAGATTCAGCTTGGGTTCCAGGAGGCCCGCCCCATGCCCCGGCACGGGAACGCAGGTGAGC
Organism: uncultured Nitrospirales bacterium; assembly: GCA_964466925.1. Lineage (GTDB taxonomy): Bacteria > Hydrogenedentota > Hydrogenedentia > Hydrogenedentales > CAILVY01 > CAILVY01. The sequence continues at coordinate 5,923 of CAYXPO010000113.1, read as the reverse complement.
AACAGCCAATAGATTAACAACAGCGCCACGGTGGTGGTGATTTGCGCCCAGCGGGGGAAGTTCAACAGCACCAGGCTGGCCACCAGATATCCGGCGGCAATGGCTTGCAAGGTATTGCTGTAAAAATGGAGATAGGAGGGGTCAAGCGCCCAGAGGGAGCCGAGCAGATGTCCCTGCGCGATCATACCGAATATCCACAGGATAATTACCCGCCGGAGGATTTTCAGGTAGATTTTCAGGCCGCCCTTTCCACTTAAAACGCGCTGACGGAAGGCAAAGGGCATGGATGTACCCACGATGAACAGGAACAACGGCATAATCATGTCCCAGGCTACAAACCCTTCCCAGGGCACATGTTCGAGTTGGAAATCCAGCCAGGGCGGCATGGCGCCCAGAAGCAGGACCACGAGGGCCGCGAACAGGTCCTTTCCTCCGGTAATCCAAAACATGTCGAATCCCCGTAAGGCGTCCACGGACATGATGCGTTCGGGCAATGGTTTTGATTCCGCGGCGGGGGTGGTTGGCTCGTTCATACTACACTCCAATTTCTTCGAGAGGGCACTGTTTGGACACGGGATACGGAACCGAAAAGGCCCGTCCAAGCCATCATTGTAAAAGCAGGGAAGCCTTGTTGTCCATTTCTCCGGGAGCGAAGCCTCTGCGGAATCGCTTTTTGACGCACCGGTTTGCCAATAAAATGCCGGTAATTGGCCCTGTGAACGGTGTTTTCTTGCGCAAGAGGGCGATTTCGCAATTGCCTGGGATCGCCGGAAAAATATTCCTTGACATTGCGCCAAGTATGATATCATTTATACAGGAAGTTTAGCGCGGCGTTTTGAATGCTCCCCGGAGCATGTTGGAATAGAATGCGAATCAGCGGAAGTGAAAAAATTCCGATTGAGCGGGTGGACGGCCCCGGCAGGGCGTGGCTGGAGTTAAAAGGTACGATTCTTTTGTACCACAAACAATCCTGGGTGGCTTCCTCCTCCACCTTCATCCCCGTGGAATGGATCCATATTTCCGAAGAACGCCGCCGGGATGTGCGCCGGTTGTGGCGCGGACTAATCGGCCTCTTGGTGGCGGTCCTGTTTGCGCTGCCCCTCTCACTGCTTCTGTTCCGCATGAACCCCCATCTCTCCTATGACCTTCCCCTGGGCATGGTCTTGGCCGCCTTCCTGCTTTTTTCCTTGGTTCTAGGCGCCGGCTCTTTGCTGTCATTCTTTTTTCCCCGGCCGTCCGTGGTGTTTGACGTGGAAAGCAACCCGTTTGGGCTGACTATCCGCTTCTGGCGTGCCGCGAAGCAGGATCAGCCCGTAGCGGATCTGCTGGAACGCATTCGCGCGGCACAACAGCGCAGGGCGGACGCTGGCCTGCATCCCATCCGTGTGAATCATCTGTGGAGGCGCCCGTTGCCCTATCGTATTGCGCTGATCCAAGGGCTGGCCATCAGTTTTTGCCTGGCCGTGATAATGTTCTTCATGGAATCACTCCGCTTCTCCGGATATCCCGTACCGTTTTCCCGGCTCTATTATGGATTTCTGGCAGTCCCGCCCGTGGTATTGCTGCTTTCGGTGGCCTTGCGGCGCGCGGGCACATTATGGGAACCCCGGAATTTCCGCAAAGCTTTGCGCTGTTACGCCCGGAGCAGGCTCCCGGAGGCGGTGTCCCATTTGCTGTCCTTGCTGGAGGAGTATCCGGACCATCATCTCGGAAGACTGCTCATGGTTCGGACGCTAACGGAACAATTTGCCTTTTCCGATGCGTTAAAGCATTGTGAGTGTCTCGCGCGGGAGCATCCCGTTCTCGCGGCCCGGTTGCAGGCCTCGATTTGGGATGTGAAGCGCATGGAAAGCCGCATGTGCGAATAAAGAGGAGGTTGCTTATCGAACAATTTCAAGCGTATGTCAACCAATAACGAGTGGATGCAGTTTATAATTGAGAAGGAGTTGAGCCATGCCGAGAGTAAGAATAACCGGTGTTCAAATGGCGGTCGCCCCAAGCAAGAGCGATAATCTTCCCAAAATCCTTAAACACATTCAGGAGGCGAATTCGGATTTCCTTCTTTTCCCGGAAATGAGTCTCACCGGGTACAATAACGATTTCAGCGATGCCCGGACCACCGAAGCGTGGCGGCAGATTGCCGCCGCCTGCCGGCACTATTATGTCACCGCGATCATCGGCACCGGCGCCCGCGCCAATGGTCATGCCTTTATCCAATCGCGCGTCTACACTCATGAAGGGAATTTATTGGGGACCCATGAAAAGCTGGTTCCCACTGATGGCGACCGCCGGTGGTGCCGCCCGGGCGAGGAACTGCGCGTATTCAAGCACAAAGGCGTCACCTTTGGATGTCTTATCAGCAATGATCTTTGGGTTACGCCCGGGTACGGGCCTTATCCTGATCCCCGGTTGAGTTATCAATTGGGGCAAAAAGGCGCTCAACTCATTTTTCACAGCATCAACTCCGGCGGCGATCAGCGGTTCTTCCAATACCATGACTCCAATCTCCGCGTCCGCGCCATGGAGTCCAAACTCTTCATTGTTACCGCCAACGCCGTGCCGCCCGAGGGAACCGTGAACGCCCCCACCGGCATCGTTTCCCCCAAGGGTGAATGGCTGGTGCAATGCCCCCTGACCGGCGAACAAAAATTTTCCTATGATTTGGAGATTGACTGACTTCCCGCCGGTGAAAACCGAAAAGGCAAACAGATTCCACTGGTACGCAAGGCCGAAGCGCGCAGTGTGCTTTGGCGGGGGCGGTCCGTGCACACAGGTCCGTGGCCGTTCGTGTGCGCCTCAGCCCCCCAGCGGCACGCTCCCGAACCGCCGGATATACACGATATCCGTCGTTGCGCGTTCCGGCATGGAGGCCAGATAGAGCGCGGTGTGCGCAATGTCTTCCGGGGTCATCCAGTCCGTTTTGTCCCGTTCCGGCATGTTTTCTTCCGACAGCCGGGTGATTACCCCGCCGGGGCAAATGGCGTGCACCCGAATGCCGCAGGGCTTGAGTTCCATGGCCAGGGTGGTGGTGAGTCCGTTCAGTCCGTGTTTCGATGCGCAATACACGGTCTGGTTCATGATGGGACGCAGGCCGGACACGCTGGAGATGTTGATAATCCGGCCGGCGCGCCGTGCAATCATGTCCGGCACAATGGCGCGGGTCACGAGATACACCCCCGTCAGGTTCACGTCCAGAGTGCGTTGCCATTCCTCCAGTGACAATTCCATGAAGGGTTTGAAGCAGGCATACCCCGCATTATTCACCAGGATGTCTATTCGTCCCAGGGCGGCCAAGGCGTTCGAGGTCATTTGCGCCACCGCCTCCGGCGCGGTCACGTCGCAGGGCAACGCCACGGCCCTCCGTCCAAGCTCCGTGATGCGGTCGGCCGTCTCCTCGACTTCCCGCACGGTGCGCGCGGTGACCGCGATGTCGCAGCCCTGTTCGGCGAATCCCAGGGCGATGGCGCGTCCTATGCCGCGTCCCGCGCCGGTAATCAAGGCGGTTTTTCCTGCTAATAGCATTGTCTCGTCAAAACTCCTCTTCGGAATTGCCACGGGGCATGAATTTCAAGAAATGGGATGGCTTTGCAGTGGACCATGCATGGTTACTCGCTGGTTGCCGAATTAGCATGGGGGAGTGGGGGGGAGGCCTCACGTTGAACCGCCTGCTGGGCTAGTTCGGATATGGGCGAAAAAAGGACTTTTTCGTCCGCCGCATCCAGGGATTGATACAGCGGAAGATAGGAGGTGTCCTTGCGCAGCAACGAGGGGTCCTGCCCATTTTCCCGAAGGGCGCGCAGCACGTCGATCACCCGCGTGGTGTGCGGGGAACGTCCGGGATGATAGGTCACGGGCTCGGTGGCGCACTCCACGGCCAGACCCGCCGCCGTCAGGCAATCAAAGGTCGCGTTTAACAGGTGGACGGGGACATTCCAGGCCTCGGCCGCTTCTTGCACGGACAACCCGGGACTCCCCTCGCCGAACCGGCGCGCCATTTCCATGGCCGTGCGGACCGCCAGCGCCTCCCGGTAGGCATAACTCGCATGCTCCGCCAGCCGCTCCATCGCAAAAGTTTTTTCATTTTGATAAGCGAATGTAACCACCGCCCCGAACAACAAAATCAGCCAACTGACAAAAATCCACATCAACAACAGTGGAAAAAGCGCGAAGGTCGAGAAGAAAATCGTGTAACGCACCAGGCCGAATTGGAATTTGACATACGCATACGAACTCAGTATCCACAAGGCCCCCGCCACCAATCCGCCGATGAGCGCATAATGAAAACGGACCCGCGTGTTCGGGATGCCCCAATATAACACGCTGAAGGCCAAACAGACCGTTAAAAACTGCATTCCGCGCAGGCCATTTGCAAACGTGCTGAGTTGCTGCCGCAAAATTTCGCTTTCCAGCGCCGCATTGATGCCCAGCACCACCAGCACCACAAACGGAAGCATCAGGGTGATCAGGAAATAATCCGTGATCGTGCGGAAGGGATGCCGCCGCCGCCGGACCCCCCAAATCTGATTGAAGGACAGTTCCACGTTGCGCATGAAACCGAACACCGTGCTTAAAATGAAGAGCACGCTTGCCACGCTGATCGCCTTCGGATTGGTGGCGCTTTGCGCCGCAAGATTCACCATCAACGCCACCGGATTCTGTCCGATGAGATCCGTGGGCAACCCGTTCTTTTTGGAGAATATCGGGAACAGCGTTGCAATGATCTGCTCTTCCAGCGTGGGCGGGCTCACGGCGGACGCGTTCGGTGGCGGCTCCTGGCCCTGAACCAGCGTGATCGCCTGCGATAGCCGCACTTCCATCTTCGACCAGATCGTTTTATACACTTGGTCGCCCAAATTAAACGTCTGGACGAAATAAAACAGAAATGCCAGGAACGGCACAATAAATATCAGCGTGGCCACCGTCAGCGCCGAGGCGCGCAGCATAAGTGTCTCGTCATTGATGCTGCGCATGAGCAAAATGATGGCCCGCACCTGCTTGATAATGAGCCCGTGCGGCACCTCCTCGCCCGGCAGGCCGATGCGCCACACATCATGCGCCACGAACCGGCGCCCGCGTTCCAGCGAGTCCATGAACTGTTTTATCATCTTTGCCATGACGATATAGTACACAACTCCTGCCGGGGGCTGCATCTTGCCGTGGATGTTTTTAGCCGCGAAGCAATACCGTCTTGCGGGATTGTCAACGATGGGGGCAGGGTCAGGGCGCGATGTGGACGGGGGTGCCCACGGGGCACCACGCAAACACCTGTTCCGCATCGTGGGCCCGCATGCGGATGCAGCCCCGGCTCTTGTTCTTCCCGAGGGAATCCTGTTCCGGGGTGGGGTGGATGCCATAAGGGGTTGGGCCGTTTTTGTTTCCCAGGCCCATCCACCGGGAGCCCAGCGGATTGGCCGGGTCCCCCGCTTTCACCACCTTTCCCCTGTTATACCAGTCCGGATTGACAATTTTGTTCGCAATCACAAAATCGCCTTCCGGCGTGGAATGGTTCATGCCCAGCCCGACGGGGAACGTGCCCAGAATTGCCTTGTCCCGGTGCACGGTAAGCAAATAGGCCGAGGTGTTTACGGTGATCCGGAGCAGCGAAGCATCGGCCGTGGAGGTTTCCCCTGTTTCAAGGAGGAGTGCATCGCGTAACAGCGCCGGGCCGGAATCTTCCGGGTTCGTTTGCTTCAACCGGGCCGCATACTGTTCCGCGGCCTTCGTCCATTCCTCCGGTAAACCTTGTTTCTCTGCTAAGGCACGATCCAGGAGCGCAAGCGCGGGTTGGGTATGCCCTTGCAAGGCATCCGCCTCTGCCTGGCCCAGCCGTGCAATGAAATGTTCCAGAGCGCTTCCGCGCGGATTCGAGGCTACTGCCGCAAACAGTTTCCCGGAATCCGCGATTCGTCCCAGACGCATGGAA
>CAYXPO010000112.1:0-10425 GCA_964466925.1 uncultured Nitrospirales bacterium | reverse complement strand
TGTCGGCTCACACGGATGAACTCCTATGGCATTTTGACCATTGGGAGGGAGATATCACCTCCACCCAGCCCCAAACCTCGATCACCCTTACGGCGCCCTCCACCGTTACCGCGGTATTCAAAGAGTACGAAAGCACGCTTCAGATTCAGACACTCGGAGCGGGAACCACACATCCCGCCCCCGGCCTCTATGCTTATCATCTTGATGACGTGGTTCAAATCACCGCAATTCCGGGGAAAGGGGCGAATTTCATCGGCTGGCTGGGTGATGCCTATGGCAAGGATAATCCCATTACGCTGACCATGGACGTGAACCATTCCGTAACCGCCGTTTTTGTGGATACCGAGGCCGTATATCATTCCGCGGATTACAACCCCTTTGATTTTATCATCTCGATTAGTGAATTGCTCCGTATTATTCAATTCTATCATTCAGAAGGCTACCATTGTTGTCCGGGAACAGAGGACGGATACGCGCCCGGCCCGGGAAGTCATGACTGTATTCCGAATGATGCAGATTATAACCCCCAGGACTGGATCATTGATGAGGCGGAATTACTACGAACAATTCAACTCTTTAATTCGGGTGGCTATCATCCGGATAGCACCACCTTGGACGGGTTTGCGCCGGGGCCTCTGCCTCCCCTTAAAGTCACACGGACGTTCGTACCGTCCACCTATACACCGGACCAAACATTGGAGGTGCATCTTGCCGTTGATTGGCCGGAACGTCCGATTCCTCCCATGACGGCGATTCAAATTTCTGAAGTGCTTCCTGCCGGATGGACCTATTTGGATGCTTTCAGTACGCCCCCCCATTTCTTCACGGACATGCCCGCCGCAGGCGCCAGGGGAACCATTCGCTTCAGTTGGTTTTCCGTCTCGGAACCGGTTGTCCCGCCCATGCCTCTGGAACTTGTCTACAGGGTGCATGTAGCAGCGGGACAAAGGGGTATTGTGCCGGTATTCGGGCACAAGACCTGCATGATGAGCGGCAATGTGTTGAACACCCGCCCCACGGGCACGAGCTATATCAAGGGGTCATCCGGGGAAGGTGAAAATGAAGGGAATCCGGAGTGCCTGGGAGATGTCTTAATTGATTTCGATGATATGTTGTCTGGCCCTTCCTCGTGGGCGGAGACCACTCCTTTGACCGATGCCTATGCGGATTTGGGCGTACGGTTCGCGGGGCCGCAGGAGAATGATGGCGGGGCGGTGATGCCGGGGGATGCCCGCCTGACGGGGTTCTCGCCGCCCAATGTCCTTGCCTTCAATGAAAATGCACGCTTGTACGATGGAGGTTTCGCCCGTCTTTCCGAATATGTATATTTTGACCCGCCGGTGCATCAGATTTCCTTGGATGTGGGCGCGCCCGATAATCCCAATGGGATGTCGGTAATCATTGATGCGTATGCCTATGGAGGGGTTAAAATCTGGTCTGTTTCACAAACGGTCACACCGGTAATGTCACCCTTTATACTTCATAAGAACCCCTATAAAGTTAAATACATTAGAATCAGGAGCAATGCCGTTTCCCTGGCCCTTGATAATCTTTGTGTGACATGGGAGGGGGTGGAAGAAGGAGAAGGTGTTCTTGAAGGCGAGGGAACCATCGAGGGCGAAGGCGTTCTTGAGGGCGAGGGAACCGTCGAGGGCGAAGGCGTTCTTGAGGGCGAGGGTGAAGGAATTGGTGAAGGCGATATCGAGGGCATGCCCTCCGAAGGATTGCCGGAAGAGGGTGAAGGCGAACTCCCTGTTGTGCATAGCGCGGACATCAATGGCGATGGGATGATCAGCCTGAGTGAATTGCTGCGGGTTGTGCAATTCTTCAATGCCCTGAATTATCACTGCGCGCCTGGAACCGAAGATGGTTTTGCGCCTTATTCCGGAGACACCGCCTGCATGCCCCACAGTTCAGACTACAACCCGCAGGACTGGCGGCTCGATCTGTCGGAATTGCTCCGCGCCGTGCAATTTTTCAATGCGGGCGGGTATCACAGTTGTCCCGGCGAAAATACGGAAGACGGCTTTTGCCCGGGACTATAAAGAGAAGAAGGGATATCGGCTTTACGTCTGCCCGTACTGCGTGGCACGGTCAAGACCGTCCCCGGGCTTGGCCGTAGCGCCTTTTCGATTTCCCGCCCAAGGTATACGGGATCGCACGGGCAAGTAGGAACAATGGTTATTGGGGACTCCAGGCTATTCGTCTTCTTTGAGTTTTTCTGCCAGGGGGCGGCGGCGCGGCGGCGCGCCATAGGCCACTTTCCAGGCCAACAGGGTGAAGGCCAGCAAGACCAAGGCAATCGCCAAGCCCACCATGAGTCCAATCAATTGAGCGGGCGTCATTTGGGCGAAACGCTCTTTCATGAGGGCGGCAAATCCCGGAGCGGGCGGCGCGGCGGGCGGTTCCTGAACCGGTTTGACCGCCACCGGCCCGGTATTGTCCTTGGCGGCGGGCTTGTCCTCGGTTTTCGCCGGAGCGGCCTCTCCTTCCTTCTGCGCTTCACCTTCGGCGGGGTTTCCGGATTCCCCCTCGGGGGCGGCGGTTTTTTTATCGGCGGGAGCGGCCGCCGGTTTGGACGGTTTTCCGCCCTGGTTTTGCGCATGCGCGGCCACGTGCTTTTGGGCGTCGGCCAATTTGTTCTGGGCGTTATCCTTTGAGGCTTTCAGCTTGTCGAGGGCCGCCTCGGGACTATCATTCGGGGGCACGTTAATGTTCACATTCGTATTGGTTTGTTTGGCAGCCGTATTTTGCGCGGTCATGCCCTTGGACGGATTGGCCGAGGAACCCGATTTGCTGGAGCCGCCGCCGGTGATGCCCGTGCCGCCGCCATAATTCACCCCCCCGCCCGTATTGACCGGGGCGGCGGCCACCAACACCGAGCGGGTGGCTTCCGCCTGATTCCCCGCCTGATCGCTCACCCGGTAGGTGAGTGTATACATTCCCGCCGTGGACGTATCCACATTTCCAATGGTCTGAACCCGGTTCGAGATGTCCCCATCCACATTGTCCGTTGCCTTCACCCCCGGGTCCGAAAAAGCGGAGTTCAGCAAAACCTGCATGGGATTGGCCCCAAGCACGTCAATGGTGGGGGCGATCCGGTCCTGGCCGTTGAGTTCGGAAATCACCGGCGGCGATTTTTGCGCGCTGGCATTGGTGCGGTATTCGATTTGCCCGGAGATGTACGCGGGTCCGCCCGTGCTGGTTGGCGGGGTCACCACATACGCGAAGGTGTACGGAAAGTTGGGAATCTGTATCCAGGCAAACTCCAACACCCCCATCTGCCCCGGCGCGGGGGAAATGGTGGGGGGTTCCCCGGTCAGCCCGCGCATGCCGGTAAAGGTCCATTGCGGCGGCAGGGTCTCATAAAGGCCAATGGCGGTCAAGCCTTGCGGAGCGGAGGCACTCATGGTGATCGTGACTTCCAGGGGCTGCCCCGGCGTGTATTCCGCCACGGAAAACTGCCGGATAAGCTGCATGTCAACCGAGTTGATCTCCCCTTCGATGGTTGCAGCCTTCGTGACGTGCTCCGCCTCCGCGGCCCAGGAACCCAGCAGAAGCCCCAGCCCAATAAGCCCGTACAAGCCCTTTTTCACCCCCCCAATGGGGTAACGCCGTCTCACCATTTCATGCGCCATGACTGATTTCATCGCCTCTCTGTGTTAATTCTTGTCCGGTTCGTTTATGGATTGCGGCGGCCCAGTTTCGCGGAGGCCGCCAGGATAAACAGGCTTAATCCCGCCAGGAACAGGTCCCCCAGCGAACGCTTAAACCAGTCTTTGGAGAATGCCGCCGCCTTGCTGCAATTGCAGCCGCACCCGGGCGTGTTGGCCTCGATATAGGCGTTCAATTCCGCCAAGGTCACCGCTCCATCGCCATCGGCATCCAACGCATTGAATTGTATCTGCGATATTCCTGGCACGAACGCCGACGCTTCCTCGAAGCTAAGGGTGCCGCTGGCATCCTGGTCCGCTTGGGTGAATCCATCCCGCAACGCCTCGGCGTCTTGTAGCAGAACGGTGGCCTCCAGGGTGGAAGCAGCGGCCTCAGAAAACAGCGCCGCCCCCTGTTCGCGATACTCGATTTGACCTGTGAAGTTCTGAGTGCCCTGCGCATTGGCGGGAACATTCAACACATAGGTAAACGTGCAGGGAAACGCGGGAATGGTAAACCATGCGAATTCCAGCGTTCCGGAATCCCCCACGCGGGGGCCAATTTGGGGTTTCGTTCCATCCATGCTGGCGAAGGTCCAGCCGGTGGGCACGGTCTCATGAATGCCCAAGGCGCGGATATCATATAGGGAGGCCGTAAGTGCCAGGGTCAACCGCACCTCGACCGTGCCGCCAGGGTTATAGCTGGCCGGCAATTGCCGGGTGAGCGTCATGCCCAGCGGGTTTTCCGCCCCGGCAACGGGCATCAGGCCCATTACCCCCGCCAGAACCGTTACAAGTGCCATCGCAACCATCAATTTCATGACCGAATCCTTATTCCATGGTGAATTCGTCCACCGAACATAACGCGAACCGAAATGGAAAAGGTGACACATTTTCCATTGCTCCACGAGCGTTCGGATTATACCACAGGCCCGCCCGGGAGTCCGAACCCCGCAAGACACGGTGCCGCTGCCCCCCGGACGGAGAACATGGGGATTCGGTTATACGTGGCCGGCCAAGAGGATGGAACCAGGGACTCGGAGAGGCCGGCGTGCGATTTACCCAGGGGAGGTTCTTTACTACACAAACCGGTATCCGATGACGAAGGAAATAATCAGGAGGATGAACAGGATAAAATCGCCCAGCGAAGCTTTAATCGTCTCCCACAGCGTGGTGAATACGGACTTGCCCCCCAGACAACCATGGGCGGGGGCGTGGTCATTCATATACGCCGAGAGTTCATAAGGCGACAACAAAGCATTCTGATCGGTGTCGAGTTCGGCAAACTGGTCATGGGTGAGATGGCAAAGAACATCGGAGGCTTCCACAAAACTGAGGGAACCATCCTTGTTTTCGTCACTCAAATCGAAGTGGCGGTACAGTGTCCAAGCGATGGAATACATAACCTCCGCCGGTTCACAACCCGGTCCGTTAATCAAAAGCCCGGCATTGTCCACAAAATACGCGGGGCCGGTGGTGCGGTATTCGATTTGGCCCGGTATACGAACCGCGGCGCACGCGTCTTCAGGAGGGGTGACGCTATACACGAAGGAATAGGGAAGAATGGGGATAGTGATCCACGCGAATTCCAACGGGCCGGCCGTTCCGGGTTCCGGGGCCACCAGGGGAAGTTCCCCGCTGAGGACCCGCATTCCGTTATACACCCACCCGGCTGGCAAGGTCTGGTACAGCCCCAGCGCGCGCAAGTCTCCCGGGGTGGCGGCGGTTATTGTGATCGTGACATCCATCGCCTCGCCGGGCGCATAGTTTGCCACCGCCATGTGTTGACTGAAGGTTATCCCCAGCGGATTTTCTTTTCCGCCTTCCGCCGCCTCATCTTCTCCCTCAATATTTTCCGCCTGGCCTTCCGCCGCAGGCCCCTCTATCGCCGACACCGTCGTTTCAGAAAATAACGCGCCCCCGCTTAAACGGTACTCGACATTTCCCGTGAAGGATTGTTGCCCTTGGGCTTCCGCCGGAACATTCAGGGTGTAGGCAAACGTACAGGGAAAGGTTGGGATCGTGAACCAGGCAAACGCAAGTGTGCCCAAATCACCCGCGTGGGGGCCGATTTGAGGCACCGTGCCATCAACCGGCCCCATGGAAGCGAAGGACCATCCCGCTGGAACCGTTTCATGAATGCCTATCGCGCGGATATCATCCGGACGCCCGGCATTCACGGTTAGTTGCACTTCCACGGTCCCTCCAGCGGTGTATGTGCCGGGCAGTTGCCGTGACAGCGTGATACCGCAGGGGTTCTCCTGGGCGAAAACGCCCATGCACAAAAAAAGGATAATGATTCCCGCCCTGATACCAGAAGTTGTCTTCATCGTCCGCACCCTTTTCGGTTTAGCCCGTTCTTCAGCAACAAGGCCCATAGGCTTGTCGCAATTCACTGCTTGCTCATACCGCAATGCAGGCTTAGTATATCACACGAAACCTAAAATTGCCGGGGATATTTCAGGGCGGCGCGCATCAATCGCTTGTAAATGCGCAGGGAATCCCGGATTTTCCGGAAATGCGAGGAACGGTTGGCCTCCTCGTAAATGGTGGAAATGGGGACGGATTCCACACGGTATCCGCCCCGCAGCGCCCGGATAATGACTTCCATTTCCGTCTCGTAGCGCCCGCCCGCCACCGAAGCCAGCACCGCTTCCACGAAGGGCCGTGAAAGCATCCGGAAACCGCTCTGGGTATCCGGCAACCGCGCACCCAAGAGCCGCGCGGCAACCCATGCCGTCACCCGGTTCCCAAACCGGCTCCGCCAAGGCACGCGCCCCGCGCCAAAATCCCGTGCTCCGATCACCAAGTCCGCCCCGGACTCCACCATGCGCTCAAAGAGCCGGGGAATCTCCACCGGGTCATGTTGCCCATCGGCATCGAGCAGGCAGCAGGCCGTGCATTCCGGATACTCGAGGGCGCGCTTCAATCCCGCCAATATCGCGTGGCCTTTTCCCCGGTTTTTCTCAAAGGAGAGGATTTCCACCGGCAATCCCTCCAGCGATGGGATGCAGCCATCGGTGCTGCCATCGTTGACCACAATAACATGGTCCAGAACAGCCCGCATGTTTTCGACAACGCTTCGGACACGCCCGCCCGCGTTGTAGCACGGCACTATGCCCGCCACGCACTGACGCAATGCCGATTTGGCCGAGCCGCCGTCTTCCATGGTTATTCCTTCATCCCCCGCTCAATCCCATAATGCTCATCATGCGCTGGACGCCCTCCACCCCCACCAGCACCAGCCCGCCATACATAAGGACGCACGGAATCACGGCGACATAAGCGAGTATCACAAAGAGGCCGTCGCGTTTGAGCATGCCCAAGCTCAGCAGCAGGATGGGCAGCGCCGCCACCAGATTCAGAAAAAGGATGGGCAGCGGAATGGACACCACCAGCGCCAGAATGCACATATACACCGCGTGAAGGCGGAGCACCGGGCCTTCTTCCGTGAGGAAAAGAAGCCGGTAATGCAACCGTTTCTCCACGCGCAGGGCCATCGGCATCAACCGGTTCACCAACCGCTCCAGGCTTTCATACGGAATCGCGCGTTGGCGCAGGCGTTTGGGGAGCCAGGGCCGTTTCCCGAGGATGAGAAAGAAGGATATAAAGGCCAGCAGAGGCCCCAGCAGCGTGGTGAGAATGGGAATCCCCACCGGCAGGCACAAGGGGAAACTGAAGAACACCAGCAACAGCGCATGGCCGCGAATCTCCAGCACGTCCAATATCGCGCCGATGGTCATGGGGTTTCCGTTTGCGGTTTCCAGCAGGGCGGAAAAATCATGCGACAGCGAGGCACGCCCGCCCAGGCGATCATCATGCTCGGAAACCTCCGCCAACACCAACCGCGCACGAAGCCATTTTCCCAGGGCAATCACCGGAAAAATCACACACGCACCTGCAAAAGACCAGCCGAGATCGCAGGCGTCCAGCGGGGAGACCCCCAGCGTTCTTTGCATGCAGGGCTTGTAGAGCAGCAGGCCGTGCAGGGTAAGCGCCGCCGCGATTCCCCCAAGCATGCGAAGGTTGGAGTACAGGCCGGCGCCAAAGAGGTTTTTCGTCAAGGACCGGCAGTGGAGTACATAGAACATCTGAAACAACACCACAATGGTGAGCGACAGGGTCTGGGCATGTTGCGAGGCTTCCAGCCGGCTTTGTCCCGCATGTGTCAAATGATGAAAGTCCCAATTCGCCAGTATACCCACGCTGATCGCCATCACCAAGGCCGCCGTCACCGTGCGCTGAATCACCAGCGGGGGCAGGATAGGCCCTTGCGGCATCGCCCGCAGGCGGCGCAGGAGCGTATCGCCCGCGGGTTCATACACCAGCGGCCACGCCAGCGGCACGGTGATCACCAAGTTGATCCAGAGAAGTTGCAACGGCAACCCCGGCCCCAGAAGCGGATAGGCCACCAAATCCGGCGGCGTGAACGCGATGGCGTAAGTCACAATAATGGCCTGCCCCAGGTTAATGGGCAATACAAACGTGAGCACCCGGACCATCGCCTCATAATACGTGGCGCCTTCGTTCACTTTGGCCGCGATGCCCACCAGAATGGGCAGGGAGACCGGAAGCAAGGCCACCCCCATCGTGGTCAGGGCAAACAGCACAATCGTGACGGTCTCCCCCGGCGCGGTGTCATGGTACAGGCACCGGCCCAGCCCCAAGGCCACCGTGAACAGGGTGAACAGGAGGATCGTACTCAGGAAATAATTGCGCAATCCCCAATGCGCCAACACCAACGAATAGCGCCGCCGCTCCTCGTGTTGTTCCCCGAGTGGGGTCATCGAATGTATCTCCCTGTGCCCGAGGGCACTGCTTCGCACCTGCCGGGTATCATACCTGATGCGCGCGGATGTGTTCCACCGTCTGCCGCAAGCCTTCCCGCAAAGACACTTCAGGACGCCACCCCAGCACCGCCGCCGCCTTGCCGCCCGTGATATACACCCGGTCAATCTCGCCGGGGCGCAATGGCTTCAACTGTGGCTCCCCCTGATATCCGGTGAATTCGCGGATAAGGTCAAAAAGCTCCCGAACCGACGTTCCCTTGCCGGAACCCAGGTTGATAATCATCCCGTCCCCTTTTTCCAGCGCCAGGATATTCCCACGGCTGATGTCGCCCACAAACACATAATCGCGCAAGGCATCACCGAAGCCATAGAGCGTGGGCTGTTTCCCCGCCAGCATCATGCCCGTCAGAATCGAGCAGACCCCGGCTTCCCCCTCCGGGCTTTGCCGCGGCCCATACACGTTCGGATACCGCAGCACCGTGTACCGCAGGCCGTACAGGCTCTGGTAGAGCTGCAAATAAAACTCGAACGACAACTTGCTCGTGGCATAATGGCATTTGGGATTCGGCGGGCACTCCTCCGACGCGGGCAGTTCCTTGGGTTCGCCGTAAATCGCGCCGCCCGTGGAGGAAAAAATGATCTTCGACACGTTGTGCCTGACACATTGCTCCAGCAGGTTGAGCGAGCCGAGGATATTCACCTCCGCGTCAAACATCGGTTCCGTCACGCTCCGGCGCACGTCAATTTGCGCGGCATGATGACTGACGAACTCCGGTGTTTCCTGTTCAAACACCGTTGCCAGCGCCTCTGAACGAATGTCCACCTTGTGGAAGGACGCACGCGGGTTGAGATTCTTCTCGGAACCCGAAAGAAGATTGTCCACCACGGCCACGTCATGTCCCGCTTCAACATACCGGTCCACGACATGCGAGCCGATGAATCCGGCGCCGCCGGTCACAAGTATCTTCGCCATGAATGCTGCTCCTTGTATTTCTATGGGCTAGAGGGGGTATTATCATAGCAAAGGGCCGCTGTAATGGACAATTCCAAACCCAAGGAGCCGTGCAAGGAAGTCATGCTGACCTTATTTGAAGAGTACCCCGAATTAAGCGGACGCCTGCCGCATGTGCCGCTGGCCATGCTTCCGACGCCGGTGCAACCGCTCCCCATATTGGGAAAAGCGCTGGGATTGGAACGGTTGTACGTGAAACGCGACGATCTCACCGGGCCGGTGTATGGGGGCAATAAACCCCGCATCCTGGAATTTGCCCTGGGCAAGGCCCTGCGGGACGGCAAGAAAACGGTGATGACCTTCGGCGCGGCGGGTTCCACCCACACCCTGGCCACCGCCCTGTACGCCAAACCATTCGGCCTTGAAACCGTGTGCATGATGATGCCGCAAGTCAATGCACGGTACGTGGGCCGGAATTTGCTCCTGACCCACTTGCAGGGTGCGGAATTCCATTATTACCCCAATATTCCCCTGATGGTGATGGGGGCGGTGCTGCACCTGGTGCGGTTGGCGGGACACGGACGGGGCGTGCCGCATATCATTCCCCCGGGCGGCTCCAATGCATTAGGGGTGCTCGGGCATGTGAACGCGGCCTTTGAACTGGCCCGCCAGGTAAAAAACGGGGAGATGCCCGAGCCGGATGTGTTGTATGTCGCCTGCGGAAGCATGGGAACGTCGGTGGGATTGGCGCTGGGCATCGCGTTGGCGGGATTGAAGACGCGTGTCATGGCGATTCGCGTGACGCCCGCCAATTTCGCCTCGTTGCGCAAAGCGCGGCGGTTCTTCCACAGGGCCAACCAACTGCTGCACAGCCACTGTTCCCGCATTCCGCGGCTCCCTTTTTCCGAGGATCGGTACCGCCTGCGCCACGATTTTTTCGGTGAGGAATACGCCCTGTTCACCCGCGAGTCCATGCAGGCCGTACACTGGACGGCAGCGATGGAAAATCTAAAACTTGAAGGCACCTACA
>CAYXPO010000111.1:0-10526 GCA_964466925.1 uncultured Nitrospirales bacterium | reverse complement strand
CCTGCGTGACTCCAACACGTACTTCACAGGACGCTTACGGAAGAGGATTACGGGTGGGTATGCGGGGTGATGGGTATGGTATACTGTCGGCTCTTCGGAAGGTTCACCACAAACTTGCACTAATACGATTATGAGTCTGGTACGTTTTGAAAATATATCGAAGGCGTTTGCGAGCGCGCCCGTCCTGGAAAATATTGATTTCCGTGTGGAGGAGGGCGAGCATATCGGTCTGATCGGGCGGAATGGCACGGGAAAATCCACGCTTTTCCGGTTGATTACCGGAGAAATCACGGCGGAAAGCGGGGTGATCGAGCGGATGCGGAAGGCGCGGATGGCGTGTCTGGCGCAGTTGCCGCAGGTGGATGGGAAGGCGACGATTTTTGATGTGGTGCTGCACTCGTTTCAGGAATTGCTGAATCAGGAGCATGAACTGTCGCATCTGGAGGAGCGCATGTCCCACGGGGATGAGAAGGCGCTGCATGACTATAGCACGCTTCAGGAAGCGTTCACGTTGCGGGGGGGGTATGAATTCCGCACGAACATCAAGCGGGTGCTTCAGGGCCTTGGGTTTCATCCCAATGAGTTCGACCTGCCGTATCATGCGTTGAGCGGGGGGCAGCGTACGCGGCTGATGCTGGCGCTGGTCCTGCTGCAGGACGCGGATCTCCTTCTGCTCGACGAACCAGAAAACCATCTCGACCTCGAAGCACGCGAGTGGCTGGAGGAATATCTGAAGGCGTCAAAGGCGGCGATTGTGATTATTTCGCATGACCGGCGGATGTTGAATGAGGTGGTGACACGCATTGTGGAAGTAGAACGTGGGCAACTCTTCAATTACACCGGCAATTATGACGAATATCTCAAAGCCAAAGCGCTTCTGCGGGAACAACAACAGAAAGCGTTCGAGCGCCAGCAGGAATTCATCCGCAAGGAAGAAGCCTGGATTGACCGGTTTCGCTACAAAAATACGAAGGCGCGGCAGGTGCAAAGCCGTATCCGCCGCCTGGAAAAAATGGAAATGGTGGAAGCGCCGCCGCCGGAAGCGGGCGATGTCACGTTCGCGATGGGGGAGGTGGTGCGCAGCGGGGCGGTGGTGCTGGATGTGCTGAACATCTCAATGGGGTATGATCTCGCGGACCTCTATCACGACGTTTCGTTTCAAGTGCAGCGCGGCGAACGTGTCGGCATCATCGGGCCGAACGGTTCCGGAAAAACCACGATGCTGCGGCAAATGGCGGGGCAATTGCAGGGGCGCGGCGGCGAGGTGAAGCTGGGACACAAGGTCACCATGGCGTTTTATGACCAGCATCACGAGAGCATGAACCGCGCCAATGACATTTTGAATGAGATTTGGTCGGTAAAACCGGAATGGGTGCCGCAACAGGTGCGCTCGTACATGGGAAAATTTCTGTTCACGGGGGAGGATGTCTTCAAACCGATATCAACGTTGAGCGGAGGTGAACTCAGCCGCACGGCCATGGCGAAGCTCATTCTCAGCGAGCCGAATCTGCTGCTGCTGGATGAGCCGACCAATCATCTCGATATCGCCTCCCGCGAAGCCCTCGAAACCGCGCTTCTCGAGTATCCCGGCGCCATTGTCATGGCCAGCCATGATCGCGCGCTCATTGACAAAATGGTGGATAAACTCGTCATTCTTCAAAACGGCAATGCCGAAGTGCACCTCGGCAATTATTCGCATTACCGGTGGAAGCATCAACAGGCGCTTGAAGCGGAAGAACAAAAGAAAACGGGGGACGTGCTCAGGATACGGCGGGTGCAGGAAGAGCGTCAGGAGAAAAAGGCGCGGGAACGGCAGAACCGGAAGCAGCAGCGGCAATTGGAACAACTCGAACGCGATATCGAAAACATGGAAGAGCTTATCGAGAGTTACCACGCGAAATTTGCCTCCGTGGACCCGGCGGATTATCAGGCCACACAGCAACTAACGGACGAATACGAAGGATTAAAGCGGGACCTTCAGGAACTCTATGAGGAATGGGAGGGGATGATTGAATAGAGGCTAGAGATTAGGGGCTAGAGGCTAGAAGCAGTCAATCGCGAAATCTGAAATACGCAACTTGATACACTGGATGAGCGAGACCATGAAATACACAAAAGGAACGAAAAGAAGAGGGGCGAGGGGCCTGATGGAGATTGCGGACCCGGCTTCGTTCCGTGCGGCGAGGCACTTCGCCGGGGCAAGTTGCGGATTGCCAGCTAACGGCTGATGGCTGACGGCTGACTATGCCGGCTCTTGGATGTGCTTCACCAATTCCTTTTTCACCGGATAGATGCGGCGGCCATACTGGATATAGTAATACGCGTCTTTTTCAACGACGCGGTCGGCGGGCTGGGTCAGGCCGCTGGTGAAGTGTACGACATAACGGTCCGTATCCGCGATCAGGACAGGCGGCGGCGCGGTGGCGCCCGGCACGCGCGCCACTTGTTCGGAACGCACTTTGGCCCCGCTGCTTTTGAACCAGCGATGGAAGTTCAACACTTTTTTGACATAGTTCTTGGTTTCGTCGTAGGGGGGAATGCCGTTGTATTGTTTCACCGCCTCCGGCCCCGCGTTGTAGGCGGCCACGGCCAGGGTGCGGTCGTGAAAGAGGTCCATCATTTTGGCGAGGTATTGCGTGCCGCCCGCGATGTTCTGCGCGGGATCGAAAATGTTGGTGACGCCCATCTCCGCCGCCGTGCCGGGCATAAGCTGCATCAACCCGCGCGCGCCTTTGCTGGATACGGCGTTGGGATTGAAATCGCTCTCGGCTTTAATCACCGCATACACAAGGTCTTCATCGAGGCGGTACGTGGTGGCGTAGGTGTGGATGAGTTCCTGGATGCCCGCAGCGGGATACTGGCTGGCGGAAGCATAGCCGCGGTATTGCAGCGGCACGGCAATGGGCTGATAATGAATATCCACCTCGACGAAGCTGGGATTCACGCGGTATTTCTCCGGCGTATTGGTGAACGTGATACTGCCATCGCGTTCCATAAATTGGTGGAGATGGGTTTTCTTTCGCTTTTCAACCGCACGATCCGCACTTGTTGATTTCTTCGGAGACGTGCCCGCCTTTTCCCGCGCCTCTGCATTCGCCGGCGGATCCGCCGTTTTTCCGGCGAATTCCTTTTTGGGGGTGTCTTTGGGGGCGTCTGGTTTAGCCGGTTCAGGATTGGCGGCCCATGCGCCTGTCACGAAAAGACACAAAACCACGCCGCCCACTAGCACCCAATCTGTTCGCATACGCCTGTTTGTCATCATTGCTCAATAGTATACCGGGAGTCATGATTTCACTCAAGATCGTACTGTCATGAACGCGGAACATAACCTGTTTTGGGACAGCGTCCGGCCTGTGTGGCGCGCATTTCTGGACAAGGGGCCTGTATATTCAGTATAGTGTGTTTTGTGTGGATGAAAAGCAACCTTCAAGAGGAACGTTACGCATGAAATCGTGTGTGCAGGTGTTTATTTTTATTCTTTTGGCGGGAATGATGCTGGCGCCGTTTGCGGCGGGCGCGGATGAACTGGCCGAGAAGGGCCGCGCAGTGTTCGACAAAAACAAAGCGGCGGTGGTC
Source organism: uncultured Nitrospirales bacterium (assembly GCA_964466925.1). GTDB lineage: Bacteria > Hydrogenedentota > Hydrogenedentia > Hydrogenedentales > CAILVY01 > CAILVY01. The sequence goes on along the minus strand of CAYXPO010000111.1, from coordinate 6,950 downwards.
ACCGTGGAAGCGGTGATCAGCATGTCCTTCGGGGGCGAAGAGGGTGAACAACCGGCGTTTGCGAATGGCGCGGTGATTGATCCCATGGGCCTGACGGTGGTGTCGCTGGCCCTGCTGGACCCGGTGTCCATGGCGGACAGCATGGGGGAATTGCCGGGGGAAGTCACGAGCAAAGTGGTGTCCCTGAAAATCATCGGCCAGAACGGCACGGAAATAGACGCGGAAGTGGTGTTGCGTGACAAGGATTTCGGACTGGCCTTTGTGCGTCCGGTGGAAAAAACCAAGGAACCACTCCCCTATATTGACCTGAACGCGGTGGGCAAACCGCAGGTCCTCGACACGGTGGTCGTGCTTACACAGCTTAGCCAGGTGGCGCGGCGGGCGCATTCGGTGTTTCTGGAGCGCGTGGAGACGGTGGTCGAGAAACCGCGTACCTATTATGTGCTTGGGCAGCACCGGATGGAGGATGTATTGTCGTCCCCGGTGTTCACGCTGGACGGGAAACTGGTGGGCTTTGGCGCCATGCGGGTGGTCAAGGGAAAACATGAAGGGGCGTCGCAGCGGGACAACATGCTGGTGACGGTGGTCGCGGCGGCGGATATCAAGGATGCGGCCGCGCATGTGCCTCCGGTTGGCGCGAAAGTGAATGAGGCGGAAAGCAAAGCAGGCACGCCCGCGCCCGCGGATGATGCGGGAAAAGACGAGAAAAAGAGCAGTAATCCCAATGAGGTGACCCTTCCGCCGGAAAAGTAAACCATCGGGTTTTCGTGGATCGTGAGATCGCCTATTGGCCCGCCATAGGGCGGAACAGCCGATGCCGCAATCCCGGTTCCCGCAGCAGGGCGGCTTGCAGAAATGAAAAGCTGTAGGTCAGGTGCCCTTCATATCCGCAGGTGTTTCCCCGCCAGTCGAAGAATTCCGCGCCTTGGGGATAGGCGTCAATGACACCGTTTTGGAAAGCGCCGCCATTGGGGAATACGCCGCGCTTCTGACGATCCAGCATGGCGTGGAGTATGCGGCCCGCCTTTTCATTTTCTCCCACCATAAACAGGGCGGTGATGAAATGCACGGCATCGCTCACGCAGCAGCCGCCGTTGAGATATTTCCCGAAAGTGTCCGTGCCGTCTTCGCGTTCCGGCGCTCCGCAAATAGTCGTGGCGGGTTTTCCGGGTTTGGGTTGCAGGTAATCGCCCTTGCGGACCGGGACCAGCGTCAACGGCACCCCGATTTCAAAATTGGAGAAGCCAACCTCTTCCATCTTTTTCCACAATCGGGCGAGCATTTCCCGAGCCGGTGCGTTTTCCACCAAACCATATTCAACGGCAAGCGCGTTAATCATGGGGGAGGCGAGATTGTGGAGTTCGCCATCTTCGCTTTTCCACCAGGCGATCCATCCGGTGGAGGCATCAAAAAGCGTGGTGAAGAACACGGCCTTCAGGCGGTCCGCCAATCGGGTGTAGCGCGCCTGTTGATCTTTGCGGTCCAGCTTCGCCTCCAAGTCCGCGAGGCAACGCCATGCGCGATACGTCAATTCATTGCTATAGGCGTCTTTGAAACCTGCGTTGATGGTGTCCCAGGCGGATGCGCTTCGCGCGGGGTCCACGAGCGAGCCGTAATTGCCGCTGTGGGCGCATTCCACGAGTCCGTCTGCGTCGGTGTCGCGTTGGGCGAGGTAGTCCGCGATGAATTCCAGCCGTTCGATGCGCTGGCGCAGCCAATCCAGATCGTTGGCGGATTCCACGTAGTCCCATGCGGCGATGATCGGGCTCGCGTTGGCGTCGAGCATGTCGCCGTAATCCCAATAGGCCACGACTTCGCCCGTGGGCCGGGTCTTGTGGAGTATCCAGTAATCCACCGTGCGCCGCACATGCGCGGCGAGCGAGATATCCGGAGTGGCATTAGGGGTGAAGAAGGCTTGATCCGCATACAAATGAATCAGGCAACTTACCGGATCGCTGATGACGTTGTTGGAGAGAATTCCGGGCGGGGCGCTGAACGACCGGTTCTGGTCGCCCCACCGTGCGCTGGGTTGCAGGATGTTGAACCATCCCCGGCGTATGTCACGCCATACGGCCTCATCGGTGAAACCGGCGGGAATAGGCAGGTATGCGGGGTCGAATTGCAGTGTGCAGGGTTTGTTCGCGCCCTCGATCGGAAGGTTAAGTAGAACATCCACCGTATGTTCCTTGCGACTCCCCTCAAGACGCCCTTTTATTCCAGGATTGTCAACACATTTCACCTGTATTTGGCCGAAATCCGGCGCGCACAGGAGGATGGGCAGGCAGAAACTCCCGTCCTCGTTCCAGGCGGCGGGAAAGACGGTGGTGGCGGCGGATCGCGCATCAAAAGGGAAAAGCAGCCGCACCGGGACGGCCTTGGTGCTGGCGAGACGCATGGTCATGCGTTCATCGCTTTGTTCAATCTCCCAGGTGATTTCCGGCTTCGCGAAGGTGTAGCGGCACGTTTTTTCGGAAGGAGCGTCATGCCTGGAAAATTTTGGCGAATTCCATTCCCCGTTTTTTTCAATTTGGAGTACAACCGGCGCGCGCAACAAATTCATGGCCGCGCGGGTTCCGCCCTCGGTGTCCCAGCTTAAGACGGGTATTGCGGCGGTGTCTGAAGCAGTCTCGATGCGCAGCACCGATGCGGGTTCTTCTGAGGCGGCATTCTGAATGGAAAGTCCGGCGATCAACGCCATTGCCAAGTATTGCATACAGGTCATAGCGTGTTCCCAATCAGTTTTTTTTCCGGACGGTGACCCATTGTGGCCCCGTGCTGGCCGCTTTAACCTCCAAGCGCCCATTGCCGGAGGGGAGTGTTTCAAGATTCAACTTCCATAAGAGGGTGTTGGCGGGAAGGTTTCCTTTCAGTTCAACGCCGTTCAAGCGGAAACAGGTTTCGCGGGGCGTGTCGCTGGCCGGAAATTCGGCGGTGATTTCATACGCGCCGTCATTTGCCACATGCACCTCCCAATACCCGGCATTCCCATCATGCCAACTCTCCGCCCCCCGCCAGTCTTGCCGGGTCAGCGTTACGGGATTTTCATGCGGGGTGCCGAGATGAATGCGCGGTGGTGCATACCCGCGCGCGGCGCCCACCTCCCTAAACCACACATCATACCGCTCCCGCAAGAACGTAACAATATCCGGATGTTCCGCGGCAATGTCTTTCTCTTCGCCGGGGTCCTGCTCCAGATCGTAGAGTTCTTTTCCATCCACGAGTTTATATTTTTGCGTTAACACCGCGCAGTTGGTGTAGGGCTTGGGTTCATCCCCGCGATGCCATTGGAAAAATAACGTGCGATCCGGCCAACCGCGCGCGGGATTCTCCATGAGCGGCAACAGGCTGGTTCCATCCAATTGTACGCCGGCGGGAACCGGGACGCCGCACGCGGCAAGCAGCGTGGGGAAGAGGTCAATATGCGCGGCGATGCGGTCAACATCCTGCGGTTTGGTAAAACGTTCTGGCCAACGGATAAAGTACGGCACGCGGATTCCCCCTTCATACACCGAGCCTTTTTTCCCGCGCATGCCCGCATTGAAGCGGTTTACTCCTTCCGGAATCGCCGAGCCGTTGTCCGTCATAAAAATCACGATGGTGTTTTCTGTTAGTTTCAGGCGCTCCAAGGCATCCAGCACTTTCCCAACGTTTTCGTCCATATTGGCGATCATGCCGTAAAACTTAGCCGTCTTTTCCGGCAAGCCTTTCGCCAGATAAGGGGCGCTGTAACGATCCTCGACAATGAGGGGGTCATGCGGCGCATTAAAGGCAAGATAGACGAAAAACGGGTTGGCGGCGTTCTTTTCAATGTAGTCCAAAGCGGCTTGGGTGAAGATGTCCGAGCAATACCCCTTTCCCTGAACGTCTTCGCCGTTATGTTTTAGGAGTGGATCGAAATAACTGTTGTTACGCGGCTCCGAGGGCTGGCAGAGGCCCCCGCCTTTGTGCACCAGACATTCCTGAAACCCCTGGTCCATCGCGCGCAGGGGGTAGTTGTCGCCCAAATGCCACTTGCCGAAAATCCCCGTTCGATATGCCTGCGCGGCGAGCGCCTCCGCCAGCGTCACTTCTTCCGGATGCATCATCGAGCGCCCCTGATAGGTGTCCACCACCCCCGTGCGGTAATTATACCGCCCCGTCATCAGGCTGGAACGCGTCGGGCTGCATACGGGGCTTGCATGAAAGCGCGTGAACCGGATGCTCTGTGCATGAAGACGATCCACGTTGGGGGTCTTAATGTCCGGATTGCCATGACACCCCATATCCCCATAGCCCTGATCATCCGTGAGAACGAGCACGATGTTGGGCCTGCGCGCGGTTGGTGTGCGCAATTCAGCGGCAGGTGCACCCCATGGAATCACGGCGGCGGTGGACAACGCGGCCTTGAGAAACGTTCTGCGGCTCGTTGGGTTCATCCGTGCATCCTTTTCGTTCAATGCAAAGTGGCGCATGGGATTACTTGCGGGGGTATTGTAGAAGCCTTTGGTGGTACTATGCAAAAAGAAACATGATGCGTATATCATAACGCACCACCCGCTTGATGCAGGGTTCCTGCATACATGGAGATGGTGAAGGAGATTCGTGGCCGTTTGTTGATTCTGCGGGCGCCATTCTCTGCGGGCTTGGTGGCTCCATGTGCGATAAATCCTCCCACAGAGACACAACGGCACAGAGAACGAAACCGTACGTAATCGTTCATTAAACCGAAGTCCCTTTTCGTTTATTTCGAGTGTTTCGTGGTGAATAATTCCGGATAGTTTTACCACGAAATGCGCGAAACACACGAACCATTACCGGTCAACCGCCACCGGCGGCTATTTTCAACGTCCACAGATGCCGTTAGTCCGTTTACGTCATTTCAGTCCTTTTTCCCTGCCCCTGATAGCTGATCGCTAATCGCTGACCGCTAATCGCTGACCGCTGACCGCTGACCGCTGACCGCTGATCGCTGATCGCTGACCGCTGATCGCTCTTTTCCTTCTTGACTCCGTGGGATGTTCGGGATAAGATATGACAGTAGCAAGCACGGATCATTCGAGGTGGTTGTGGAAGTGAAGTGTGTACATAAACACGGGGCGCAGGGCCTGAAAGGCCTTTACATAACCGCCCAGGGCAACGCCCTGGGACTCGGGCATCCCCACCCCTATCTTTGCCCTGAAAGGGCACAACATCTCGTCTATTCAATGCGTTGCGGGGATGCCGGAGCACACGAAAAACGAAACCATGTTTCGCCCCTTCAGGGCATGTTCCACTTGACCTTATTCCTGATTATTCGGCGGCCATTGCCGTGATAGGCATTGTCGCTTTTTGGAACGTAAATATTCTATATAGCGAAACGTCGCTTTTGCCTGGAGCCTCGACAGCCTGCATAGCATACATATTTCTTCCTCTTGTTGCCGTATTTGGGTGGGTAATTACCTGGATAGTCTTTAGAGTTTTTTCGGATGTCGTGGTCGATGTAATTAGCTTGTTGTCATGAGTAAATCGATGTTTAGGATGGCGGTTTTCTAGAATTGATAGCAGCATCAACAACAACATCAAACAACCTGGAGGAGGTGCCTGGGACCAATCCCGCCACCGGCAGCTACCGGTATTACATGGGCGATCACCTCGGCAGCTTGCGGACCCTCCGCTGAAGACCGTAGGAAACGTGGATGGTTCGAGGTGGTTGTGGAAGCAGCATTTGGACATATAAATGTCTGGCGGAGGCTGAAAGGCTGGGACGCGAATAGCATATCGGATCACGCACTCGCTCGGGCTGAGGATTTTGGAATGCACAGCTATGCTGATGGAGATTTGTGGCGGTATGTTGATTACGCGGGCGCCAATCTCTGTGGGCTTGGTGGCTCCGTGTGCGATAGAAGCGCACACAGCGGCACAGAGAGCACGGTGTATGAATACACTGATTGGGACATGGAATACCTTGCGTTGACGTACATCCCCGTCTTGGCGGAGGTGACAGGGACGAATCCCGTCACGGGCAGTTACCGGTATTACATGGGCGACCACCTCGGCAGCGTGCGGGGGGGGGATACGCGCGCAGGATAAGTCATCCCTCGCAGTTTATGAATATATGCCCTACGGCGAAACCTACAACCAATCCGGCCTCGCCCTCAATCGAGGCTTTACAGGGCACACATGGGATAAGGACGATGGGCTCTACTATGCGCCCTTCCGTTATTATAATCCGGTGGCTTCAAGGTGGTTGACAAGAGATCCATTGGGGATGGTCGATGGGCCGAATATACACACGTTCACCTTTCAGTCATTTCAGACCAACGCTCCAATTTTCTCTTATTTCGTGATTTTCGGTTATTTCGTGGTCAATCTTCCCCCTAAACCCAAAACCACAACCGCTACTTCCCATCCCGGAGGGATTCTTGGTGGAGGCGTTCCAGGTTCCAGAGTTTGGCGTATTTGGTGAAGACGGAGCAGGCGGCGAGTCCGCAGAGGACGGCGCCGTGGTATCCATCGCGGAAGCCTTGGCGGAGGATGTACATTTTGATGAAGCGAAGGAGGGGGCGGAGGGTGATATCCACCCAGCGGGCGCGTTTTCCTTTGTCGTAGGCGTCCTGGGCGCCCCAAGTGGTGAAGCGCTGGAAGGTGGCGAAGTATTCTTCAAAGGTACGGTAGGCATCGTGGTACATTTCTTCGTGGATTTGGCCGGTGGAACCGTCCACGACCACTTTGGAGTGCACACGCTGTTCGAGGTAGCGGCCTTTTTTCGTGCGGAAGAGGCGCAGGTTGTAGTCGTGGTGCCATCCGCAGTGGCGGATCAGTTTTCCGAAGAAATAGGACATGCGTTTGATGGAGTAACCGTCGAGGCTATTGGGGTCATTGACGACCTGTTTGATTTTGGCAATCAATGCGTCGGAGAGCCATTCGTCGGCGTCGAGGACGAGGGTCCATTCGGTGGTAATCTGCGGGATGGCCCAATTGCGCTGGTTGGC
>CAYXPO010000110.1:0-10535 GCA_964466925.1 uncultured Nitrospirales bacterium | reverse complement strand
GGACGCGCCCACGCCCTATGCGGACATGCCGCATCCAGCGTAATTTCGCTAAGCGGTGTTTCCACCGGTTTTGCCAGCACCGGCCCCATCCACATCAGGATCAGCGCCAGAAATCCATTCAGCCGTTTCATGCTGTTCTCCATACCGACTCCGAAGCATAGCATACAAGACTTCCAATTCCCGTTCACGCCATAAGGATACCTGTCATTGTTTCCCTCATTCTTCCCGCATGGGGTATAATGACGCTTCGTTTGTTGCGTGTTGCTACGTCATCGGAGAAAAAATGAAGAAATCAGTTGTATGTGTTGCGTTCCTAACCGTTTTTTCCGTATGCGCCATGGAGGCCTTCGGCGCCGCGGCGTCTGAAAGCACGGTCAACCGGCCCTGGTCCTTGCGGAATCATTTTACCTTTACATTGGAGCCTTTTCGGCTCGAATATGCCGAGGATAACGCGGAATGGCGCGTAGGCATGGGAGAATCGGGGCTCTTGCTGGACAGTGCGGGTTTCTCGATATCGCTGGCCGATGGCCGGACGATAATCGCGGCACTCTGCGGGAAACCTTCCACGGCTTACCAGAACGTCACCGGACCCTTGGGGGAAGGGAAGGAATATGTCCTGCAATTTTCGGAGAAGCACGGATTGCGCGTTACCCACCGCATGATGACCTATAAGACGATGCCCTTTGCCACCTTGCGTCTGAGCGTCACCAATGCCGGTCCCAAACCCGTCGAGATCAAGAAATTCAGTCCGGCGGTTTTTGCCCCGGGGAGCCTCCGGTTTTGGGATGCCAGCGAGCAATCCCGGACGCTGGACATGGGATTGATGATGGGGTATGCCGTGGTGGGACAGCAGGAAGGGACCGTGGTGAACTTGTTTCATGATCCCGCGCGCAATGCCGCCTTATGCCTGGGCGTTTTGCCGGAAGGGAATTCCGCCGCCTCGGTGCGTTTGGCGCGCGACGGTTCTTCCTGGCAGGGGGCCATCGAGCACCGTTATGCACCCGCCTATCGCCTGGACCCGGGCAAGACGCTGGATTCCGATACGGTATGGATTTCGTACGGAACACCGGATGCCGCGCAAGTCATGGAGTATTTTTTCTGGTCCTTCGGGAAATTGCATCCGGTTTCCGCGCGGCCGTTGCCGCGGGCGCGCTGGTGGACCCTGCCGGAAAACACCTCGCTTGACGCCTTGCTCGAACAAGCCAAACCTTGGCGCACCGTGGGACTAACATACGTGCTGATTCCCGAGGGATGGGAAAGCGCGCCCGGTTCGATACAGGGCGCACCGCCCAACTTCCCCCGCGATATGGCGGCGGCCTTGAAAAAACTGCGCGGCGCGGAATTGCTGCCGGGGCTTGAAGTGGACCCGCTGGCCGATGAGCAGGGATGGGCGAATCCCGCTCAAGACACCGGGCGCGGCAGGATTGCGGCGCGCGCCCAAGCCCTTCGCAAATGGGACCCCAGCTTTATCGTCGTGGAGATGTCCAAGATTCCCGATACGGTTTTGTCGGAGTATGGGTTGACCCGCGAACAGGCCAACGACCTCGGCGGAAAATGCTTTGCGGACACTCTTGCGGATATTCCCGTGCTCCCCGCGCCCATGGCGCAGCCGGAAACCAAACTGGACCCCCTGTTAACCACCGCCGCGTTGGGCCGCCATGCCGCGGACCAGGGGCTAAACTTGGGCCCCATTCGTTTGTCGCTGAAAAATCTGCCCGCCATTGACGACGCGCTTGGCGCGGCCATTCGACTGTGGCCGGGCCCCATGGAACTCACGGGTCCCGCGCCCGCAAGCCTGTCGCGGCACAGCGCCCTGCCGCCCGTGGATATGCGGCCCATAGATACCCGGAACGCCGCTCCACATCTGTGGCAATTGAGCAACGAGGATGTCCAGAAGAATTTCCATTCGGGGGCGGTGCTGGCGTTTCCGGGAGCGTCCGCCTGGGGCATTCCCAATCTGCGCATCAACAGCGCGGAGCCTTTGACCATTTGGCGGGCCGCGGATGGCGCCGCCGTGCCGGCCGCCGCCGCCGATTCCATTCCCGCCGCCCAGGGGATGGAAGGGTATGGTATCGCGCCGGCCTGTGATCATCCCGTGCTCCTGGGGTGCACCTCGGGGCTTGCCCTCCAATTGGACCGGGCGAAAAATCTTGTCTGGGAGGAAAGCACGGGCACGCTGCGGGGCATGTTCGCGGGCCGCCCGGAAGCAGAGGGGGCCGCCATCATTTCCATTCCCCCCTCCTGGGTTCTGAAATCAGGCAAAGTAAATGGAAAGAAGATAAAAAGCGGAGTCTTGTCGGAAACCGCCGGGGATCGGTTTTGCATAGCGTTGGAGGAGAACGGAACAGAATTTGAATTGATCTTCAAGCGCAAGTAGGGTTAAAGCCAGCGATTGGGAAAAGAACCCGGAAGGCTGTGCCGTGTACTACACAAAATTGGGCAAGCGCACCATCAACGTGATGCGGTTCGTGGAAGTGCTCCAGGTATTGGTGCGCCACGGATTCGCCGACCTTCTGCGCCGGGCGGGGTTCCATGACGGATTGCCCGCCAAGGTGCTGCGCGGCCTCAACCTTATGGACGCCCCCAGCGGAGAACCCGCCACCTTCGGAAAACGCCTCTGCGCCGCCCTCACGGAACTTGGCCCCACCTATGTGAAATTCGGCCAGGTATTGAGCACCCGCCCGGACCTCATTGGCCCGGACCTCGCCGGTGAACTCAGTCAGTTGCAGGACAATGTGGCTCCCATCGCGTTCGACCTCATGGCGGAAGTGATCAAGGACGATTTGTCGGAACCGCCCAGTGTCTTGTTTGCCTCCTTTGAGCAGGAGCCGGTGGCGTCCGCTTCGTTGAGCCAGGTCTACCGCGCCACGCTGCCCTCCGGCGAAGCCGTGGCCGTGAAGGTGCAACGGCCCGGCGTGGTCAAGCGCATTGAAGCCGACCTCAGCCTGATGCGCGATCTCGCGGAATGGATCTCCGACCACATGGAAGATGCGCGCTTTATGGACCCCGTCGGATTGGTGGATGAATTCGCGCGATCGATCCGGCGCGAACTCGATTTTGGCATCGAAGCGCGGATTATTGACCAATTCCGCACGCATTTCGAGGGAAATCAACACATTTTTGTCCCCGGCGTACACCACGGCTACTCCACGGAGCGGGTGCTGACCATGGATTGGGTGGACGGCGTGCGCATTGACAAAGTGGACGAGTATGAAGCCCGCCGGTGCGATCCCCATACCATCGCCGTTGTCGCCTGCGAGGCCTTGTGTGAAATGGTCTTCAAGCACCGGCTTTTTCACGCCGACCCGCATCCGGGCAACATTTTTATCCTCGAAGACAACCGCATGGCCTTCCTGGACCTGGGCATGGCGGGGCACCTCGAACGCACCGACGTCGCCGCCATCGCGGACCTGCTTGTAACCATGTTCAATGGCGATTCCGCGGAATGCGTCAGCGCCATCCTGAACCTGACCTCCAAGGGCGAACCCGAAGACCTTACCGGCCTCGAACATGAAGTCGCCGATTTAATCGCCTTTGAAGCCCACGCAATCATCGGGGGCGGGCAAGTGGCCAAAGGCATAGACCGCGCCATACAAATCCTCCGCCATCACAACCTCGAACTCGCCCCGCGCTTCGCCTTGCTTCTCAAGGCCCTCGGCACCGTCGAAGTGGTCGGACGCAGCCTCGACCCAAAATTGGACTTTGTCACCATCATCCAGCCCTTCGTCGAAAAGATGATCTACGCACGCTTTCATCCCAAACAGATGCTCAAGGAAGCGCGCCACGATGCCGCCGCGCTGATGAAACTGGGCCGCCAACTCCCCAACGACCTCTCCTATTTGCTTCAGCAATTGCGCCGCGGACGATTCAAATTCCAGGTGCAGCATGAGTACATCGAGAATCTCGCCGCCACCATTGACCGCTCCAGCAACCGCAATGCGGTCGGCATGATTATCGCCGCCCTGATTATCGGTTCCAGCCTCTTGGTCTCCACCCACACGCCCTTTTCCGCGCTCAGCCGTCTCGGGATAGCGGGGTACATTTTCGCCGGGCTTATGGGCTTGATTCTGGTGATCTCCATTATCTGGACAAAAAAACTGTGAGGAGTGCGCCATGTCCACGGTCATGACTTATCGCTCCTACGCCAAACTTAATCTCTATCTGGATGTCCTCAACAAACGCCGTGACGGATTCCATAACATCGAGACCCTTTTTCAGACGGTCAGCCTTTTCGATGAAATTACCTTTGAAGACCAGCCCAATCACATCACCATAACGTGTTCCTCCACCGAACTCGACACGGGCGAAGGCAATCTCGTGCACCGCGCCGCCATGCTGCTCCGGGAATCCACCGGATGCAAGATGGGCGTGCGCATCCATCTTGAAAAACACATTCCCATTGCCGCCGGACTTGCCGGAGGCTCCGGCAATGCCGCCGCCACCCTCATCGCGCTCAATAAATTCTGGGACCTCCGCCTCTCCGGGGAACACCTCCGCAATCTGGCCCTTACCCTGGGATCCGATGTGCCCTACTGCACGCTCGGCGGCACCGCCGCCGCCACCCGCCGCGGCGAAGAACTCATCCAATTGCCCGCGCCGCCGCCCGTCTGGTTCGTGCTCGTGCATCCGCCCATCGCCGTCAGCGCCGGCCACGCGTACAACCATCCCATGCTGGAACGGAGCCCCCAAAAACCCTTCGCCGGGAAAACCCCCGCGTTCCGCCACGCGATACGCACGCTGGGAAAAGGCGATGTCCCCTGTGTTATTTTCAACCGCATGGAACGTCCCGTTTTCCACGAACATCCCCAACTCGCCGAAATCAAGCAACGTTTAATGGAACTCGGCTGCCAAGCCGCCGCCATGAGCGGCAGCGGCCCCACCCTCTTCGGCGTCTGCCCCGAACGCCGCATCGCCGCCCGCATCGCGGAAATGCTCCCGGAACACCGCACCTCCGTGGTTTCGCCCGTGTCCCTCGGCGTGGAACGGGTGAAATAAATCTGTATCGACATAACATTTTTAGCCCTATTAACCTCACTCACATAAAATAACTTATAATGAAAATTATGATATTGATGAGAAGGAGGTGCTTTACAATGTCAGAACCATGGAGTAAACGGGTTGCTGGAGTTCTTCCGGGAAAGCAGGTAACGAAACTTGCCGAAGCGGGGTAAAGTGAATCTGATGGATATGCAGAATTTGCATATGCTAAATCATATATTGATTTTTCCGTGTCAAGCGAAGCCCATCTTATGCCAAAAGGTTCTATGAAGCCTATTGGGGATCGCCATACCGTGTGGATATCGGGCGAAAAGCATAGATGAAAAACAAACTCAATCGCTATCCGTTTTTCTTCACGATAGCCGAAAATTCGTCAAGTTGACAGACCAAAAACATCAACAATGTGTTCCCTCCTGATGCTTGGGTTTCATACGCTGCTGAGTTTCACTGCATTTTAGCCAATTCGCCGTTTTTTTTACGATGGCACGTTAAATGCATGTGCCTTCATGTAACAACCATGGAGGACACGGCCATGAAACGAACCACTCTGATGATACTCGCGGGGCTGATGATGAGTGCGGTCACTTCTGATGCGTTGGTATTTTATGCGCGTAACGCCTCCATCAAACAGGTGCCGGAAGGCTACCTGTATGCGAATGGGGAGACGGCGGAATATATCAGCATTCCGCAGGATGGCGTTTATCAAGTGGCGGCGCTGGCGCTGGGCACTCCATGCGCCGGCGTTTGGCCGTTGATGGCGGTGAGTTTGGACGGTTTCCCGCGCGACACGGTGACGGTGGGAACGAGCACAATGACGATTTATTCGTTTACTGTGGCGCTGACGGCGGGGGTGCATACGATCGGGATGGCGCTGATGAATAACGCGGCGAACGGCAGCGAGGATATCAACCTGTATCTGAATGCACTGGCGGTGTATGCGCCGGCGGGTGTGGCGGACCCGGTGATTGCGACGCAGGCGGCGTGGATGAATGCGATGCAGAACCGGGAAACGCAACTGCTTTCGGCCACCGGGGCGGCCATTGAAACATACCGCAAAGGGGATGCGGTGATCGTGGTGAAGGACGCGGCGGGGACTGTGTTGTCCGGGGCCATGGTGGGCGTGGAACAGACGAATCACGACTTCCTTTTCGGCGCGAATTTCTGCGGATACCAAACCTTTGGTACGTCTGAAAAAAACGCACTGTATGAGCAGCGTTTCAAAGAACTGTTCAACTACGCAACCGTGCCGTTTTACTGGTCGCAGATGGAAGTTGTGCAGGGCCAGCCGAATTATGCCCGCACAGACTCGATGGTGAATTGGTGCGTGGCGAATGGCATCAAGGTCAAAGGCCATGCGTTATTGTGGGCGTATGATGTGGCGCTTCCCTCCTGGATGACCAGCCTGCCTTCCACCAGCGTCCAACAGGCGCATGTGACGGAAATCATGCAGCGATATCTGGGACTGGTCAGCTATTGGGAAGTGGTGAATGAGCCCGTGAACGCACCGGGATTCAATGTGAATCAAACATACGGCTGGGCGCGTGCGATTGACGGCCCGGGAACGTTAATCGTCAATGATTATGGCCATTTCTACAATGGCTTCCCGGCGTTTTATGATGGGGTGCGGAGCGCGTTAGCGGAGGGCACGCCAATAGACGCGATTGGTTTTCAAGCACATGCGCCGGTGGACATGGCATTCCCGCTGGAGCACATCCAGTACACGCTGAACAAATACGCCGGGCTGAACAAGCCCATTCACATAACCGAATTCACACCGGGCTCGAATGGGAACGCGGTGTTGCGGTCCACCTGGCGGGGCGCGTGGACGGAAGCGGCGCAGGCCGAATATGCCGAAGACTTCTACCGGATGTGTTTTGCGCACCCGTCGGTGGAAGCGATAAGCTGGTGGGACGTTTGCGACTTGAACGCGTGGGTGGCCAAAGGCGGCCTGCTGCGCGAAGATCTGACCCCCAAACCGGTGTATGACACGTTGAAGTCCCTGATTCACACCGAATGGAACACCAGCACGCAAGGCGTGACCTCCAGCGGTGGAGCCTATGCGTTTCGCGGATTCTATGGAACGTACCGGGTGACGGTGCAGTACAACGGTGTGATCAAGCAAGTGGCCGTGCATGTGAAGAAGGGCGCGGTGAATAATTTTGTGGTGACGGTGGAGGCCTCTCCGGTGGTAACCGTGAATTCCTTGATCACAAAAGCCGCCAAACCCGCCGTGACCGGGACGTTCTCTAATGCGGTGCAGGTGCGGGCAAGTGTGGATGGAAGCACCTGGTACAATGCCGCATTGAACGGATCAGCCTGGAGCCTCACATGGCCCGTAACGCTTGCGGAGGGAACCTATAATGTCCGCGCGGAAGCCAAAGACGCCTCCGGCAATACTTCCGCCGACAGCACCACCAACGAACTGATCATTGACACCACGGTCCCGGTAATCACGCTGAACGGCTCCAGTTCGATGAGCATCAAGCGAAACAGCACGTTCACCGATCCGGGCGCCACGGCGCAAGACAATATATCCGGCAATGTGACGGCGCAGATTATCCGCACGGGCACGGTCAAGACTTCCGCGGTGGGGGTGTATTACCTTTATTACAATGTGAAGGATGCCGCCGGCAATGCGGCGGGCCAAAAAACGCGCACCGTAACCGTGGTGAGATAGCGTTTGCCCCCATAGATGCCTCCACGGCGGCATGTCCGCCGTGGACGTGTTTTTATCCGGTGAACACACCACCGGCGGACCGCGTTGGCGCAATCCGCCGGTGTGGTTTGTCGTTCGGGGATTAGAAGTTCAGCTTGGTGCCGAGATATACATAGTCGGCGCCGTCGTCATCGGTGCCGCCGGTGAACAGGGTGCCGTTCCAGCGGGTGTAGCTGCCTTGGCGGGTGGCGTTGCCGGTGAAGAGGTGCGCCCAACCGGCTTCAAAGCACAAATCGGCGCTGTAGTGGTATTCAAGGAAGAGGTCGGTTTCGACGCCGATATCGGTGTCGTTGCGGTTGACGACCCAAGGCATGCCGGGCGCGACGGGGATGCTGGTTCCGAAGGGTTTCCACATGCGGGGCGCGTAGAAGGGTTCGTCAACCTGGAAATAATTGACGGCGAAGCGTCCGCCAAGGCGCTCGATAATGGCGCCTTCAATGCCCGCGCGGACCAGCCAGCAGTTCGACATGTCGTTCCACAGGTCGAGGAATCCGCTGTTGATTTCATTGGAAAACAGGCGGTTGAAGCTGACACTGGCACGGGGCCGGTAGAAGGGGTTGATGGCGTCCACAAAGTCGGTTTTGCGGTTGTCTTCGCCGCCGTAGTAGCGGAAACCGGCGAACACGTGGGGCTTGTATTTTTCGTTGATGTCAATGGTATAGCCCAAGTCCCATTTCACCGCCCAATTGTTAAAGCGGGCGGAAGTGTCGCCATAGTTGAAGGGCTTGAAGGTGCGCCCGATGCTGTCCGCTTCGCCAAACTGATAGGCGACTTCGAATTCGGTGTCGAAGCCCCATTTTTTGGCCGCGGCGCGCGCGCCAATGGTATGCAGGGCGGTGGCTTCGTAATCATCGAGACCGCGGAGGTCTTCCACCCACTCCGTGAACCAATTTCCGTTGACATCATTGGCGAAGGGCGTGTCATCGCGCAGCAGGAAATAGAAGGCATCGAGGGTCACGTCGGGAATGCCAATCCACGACCCATAGACGCCATAGAAGTCAATGTCGTCCTGAAAGAGATCGCGGACGCTGTCGGCCAATTTGCTGGCAAAGGCGTCCACCGTGAACCATTCGTGGCTATAGGTGAGGCGGAGGGCGTCGAAGGAGAGGCCGGTTTTGAAGAAGGCGAAATCGCGGGTTCCGACGAGCCACTGGCTTCCGAAGGCCAGTTCTTGGCGGCCCACCCGGAGCCGCAAGGGCAGGTCAAACATTTTGTCCGCTTCAATGTAGGCCTGGAAGATTTCCACGTCGTCGGCGCTGCGCGCACGGGTGTCCTGGCCGGTAATGTAGTTCTGCGAGCGGAAGTCTTCGCCCCAGATGTCATAGGAATCCAATTCGATAAACGAACTGACGTTTTGGGTAAAGTCGGATTTGACGTGAATGCGGGTGCGCTGCTCCACAAAGGCGACGTCATCCCCGGCGCCGTCCCAATCAAAAATACTCACCACCGCCGGATTGAAAATCCCCCCGATGGGGCGTCCCCGGACCAACCCCGCCGGATAGCGCACGGCCGGTGTGGGCCCCCCATTGGCAAAGGTCGTAAACGTGTTGGTGATGTAGTTGCCGCGAATGAAAATGGAACCGCCGAGTTCCACATTCTGCAACTCGGCAAAGGCGGAGGTTGCCATGAGGGCCGCCAATCCTATTACCATACCTAATGTGAGTCTGCGCATGGTGCTCTCTCTCCTCTTTTGAATACAGTTCCTTCCAGCAAGAAATAAATACACCCAACTATCCCAAACGAAGGCAAACTATCACAGAGTTCGCACATTTGTCAATCTCTCTTGGTGAAAAATCCAGCGGCAAAAACCCCTTGTGGCATAGCCGCAACGAAAAGGAGCCGGGTTTTTCAGCTATCAGCAGTCAGCAAGAGGCACCAAGGACATCTATGACCAATGCGGCCTGTGGTACCGAAGAGACCGATACTGGGGTTTTTTCGAACAAATGCTGGGGGTTGATGGATAGCAGTACAAATATTCGACTATGCTTTCTTCCAATTACGAAGCGTGCGTTCCTGGTCGAAGACTTCATGGGCATTTCCGCGCATGATCCGTTCCACGAGCGCGGGGACCTCCGATTCGGTGATCCAGTGTTCTTCGAGCAGTTCGGACAGTGCCCGCGCGATGCCCATGCGGGCCACTTGGGCGTGCCCCGGCACCAATTCCACCGGCATAAAATCCCCCCCGAATGTGAACACCTTGCAGGCGGGGGCCGCCATGATGAATTCCTTGAGGAAACGCACGCTGGCGGCGGGATTGATGATCCAGGCCCAGCACATATCGGCGTAGACGTTGGGGTAATGCTTGGCGAGGGCGATCAACTCATCCTGGTAGGGATAGTCAATGTGCATGAGGACGAATTTGGTTCCGGGAAAGTCCTTGAGCAGTGGGCAAAGATCACCGGCATTGCGGCGGACGCGTTCGAGGGGCATGCCGCCGTGACCGGCATAATAACCGGTATGCAATTTTACCGGAAGGTGGTATTCCGTGGCTTTCTTCACCACATACCGGAAAAAATGGTCCTGCAGGGCTTTCAGTTCCACATTGGGAAGGGATTTGGGGTTTTCGGCAAAACGTTTGAAAATCGGGGCGGCGGTTTTGTCGGGCACATCTTCAAATGATAGCGGGCGCGCATAGGCGCATTGATCCTTGATGGCAATGGCGCGGGGGGCATAGGTGTCAAAGCATGCGTCAATGACGGCATGCGCGCGCGCCAGGGTGCGGACCTTCTCCCCGGCCAGGGTGTTCATCGTATCCATGTTCAATCCGCCCCCCAGGCCGATGGTCCAGATATCCTGGGCCAGCAGTTCCGCTTGTTCCGTT
>CAYXPO010000109.1:2063-10606 GCA_964466925.1 uncultured Nitrospirales bacterium | reverse complement strand
GGGAAATTACGCTGGAACCCTCCTCGATTTCGTGCGCATTGAATGCCGCGGAAGACACTTTGGGACAAACCCTGACCGATACGGGCGGCATCGCTGGGAAGAGTCCCGCCGGCACGATTGTCAGCTTTACCACCGTCTCGCCGTCCAGTGTGCAAAACAGCAACTTTCCCGAGGCCGTGGCGATTGGCGGAACGCAGTATAGCCGCATGTTCTACCCGTCGGAAGCCTCCGAAGGCCGTTCCCCCTGGCTGATTCAGGCGTCCTGGCCCGGCGATGTGTTTTATAAAAGCGCGGCCAGTGGTTGGGTTCCCTTTGCCGTGAAAAAAGCGCAGCCTGCCTTGTCGCTAAGCTTGAATGCGTCCTCGGTGCCGCTCGGATTCATGGATTTGGAAGCGGAAGCGGTATTGAGCGGCCCGCTCCCGGCGCAGTTGCAGCCGTTGCTGGCGGGGCAAACAATCAAACTGTGGCTGAAAAAGCCGGACGCGTCTTCGGCGGGGCCGGTGACGGGAACCACCACCGCGGGCGGCAAAGCCGTGTTTTCCCCGGCGTCGTTCGCGGCGGCGGGCATCACCTTCAGCAGTCCGGGCACGTGGCAGTTCCTGGCGGAATACGAGGGCGGCCAGAACCTGCGGGCAGCAACCTCCGAGGGCTACGACAAACCCGGCTCGGTGCGGCTGACCATCAAAGACAAGGCCGGTTATGCCATCGTTGTGGTGGGGAAACTGGATGCCACCGGCGAAGGACTCGATGAACACCGCAAGACCGGTGACTATGTCTACCGCGCCCTGCGCGACCGCGGCTTCGCCCACGAGGACATTTTCTACATGCGCGAAGGCCCGGCGCAACCGGCGGCGGACATTTTTGTGGATGATCGCACTCCGTCACAGGCGGATGTGGCGTCGGCCCTCCGGAGTTGGGCCGTAACGCAAATGAACGCCTCCCCCGCGCCCTTGTACATTGTATTGATTGATCACGGCGGCCCGGAGAAATTTTACGTGTATTCGGGGAGTTACAACGAAACCCGGTACATCACACCCTCGGAATTGGCCGGGTATCTGAACTTCCTTCAGTCCAGCCTGAGTTCCGCGGCGCACAACCAGAAAATAACGCTGGTGATGGGCTCCTGTTACTCGGGCAGTTTTGTCGAGGAGGTTTCCGGGGCGAACCGCGTGCTGATCACCAGTACGTCAAAAGATGAAGTGTCGCATCGCGGCGTATTGGAGAAACTGGGCTTGGTACGGGACGGCGAAGCCTTCACCACCGAATTTTTCCGCAATGCCCGTGAAGGCAAAACCATAAAGGAGTCCTTCGAGCGCGCTTCGGAAAAGACCCTGACCTATACCGCGACGAAAAGCAATGGCGCGTCCGCCTTGTTCAAGCAACACCCGTTGCTCGATGACAACGGAGATGGCGTGGGCAGCGAAGCAAGGCATTTGGCGTATGCCTCCGGGAGCGATGGCTCGCTGGCGCATGAATTGGTGCTGGGCTACGGCGTGAACGCCACCGGCTCCGTGGGGTGGATTACCTGCTCGCAGACCCTGATGCTGGGCGCGTCGGACCCGGTGGGGCAGTTGTTCGCCAAGGCCACGGACATCCCGGCCACGGGTCATACCGCGTGGATCGAGGTAAAAACGCCTGAATATGCGGGTTCCAGCACGGTGGACCCGGCCAACGAGGATTCGCAAAAATACATTGATTTGCCCTCGTTTGACTATGAACCGGGCCTCTCGAATCTGGACACCGGCTATTTCCGGTGGGAAACCTTCGGAAACACCTTTGACGCGCCCGGCACCTACAATGTGTTCTACTACATTCAGGACGGGGTCACCAAAGAAACCAGTGCCTTCCTGATGACGACCATTTACCGGCAGTCGGCCACCAACCGCCCGCCCAACCTTACCACGCTGAATTATCCCGGCGACGGCATGAGCATCTACAGCACCAGCTTCTTCGCCTGGGCTTCCGTGACGGATCCGGACGGAGACGCCGTGACGTACCGGCTGGAAATCGCCGAGGATGACACCTTCACCACCGGGCTCCGGATCAAGGAAGGCCTCGCGGCCACCATGACCTCCGTGGCCGGACTCCAGGACGGCCAGACCTATTACTGGCGCGTGGTGCCCGTGGACGTTTTTGGCGCAAGCCCCACAGGGTCCATGGTGCGGCGGTTCATCGTGGACAATCATAATCCCGCCCTTCCCGGTTATATTACCGGCGTGGTCAAGGACCTCGCCACCGGGGAACCGTTGGAAGGCGCGGAAGTGACGATTAGTCCGAACGGCGTTTCAATGCGCACCACTGCCAGAGGCGAATACTTCCTGGCCAATGTGACCGAAGGCACCTACATGCTGATGGTCTCCAAGGACGGTTATCGGAATACCAGCGAATATGTGCTGGTGAACGCGGGGGCCGCCGCGGAACGAGACATTTCGCTGGAACCCTCCTCGGGCGGGAGTTACCGCTGGGGGGAATTGACGGGGGATGCGCGTGTGGGCACACTGGATGCCTCGGCGATTGGCCAATGGCGCGTGCGCCTCATTACCGAGTTTCCGGCTTATCCAGGTGTGGTCCGGCCCGCCTACCCCGAGGCTGCGGACGTGAACGGCGATGGCGCATTGAATGAACTGGATGCCTCGGACATCCTCCAATGGAAAGTCGGACTCACAAAACGACTCCCTGCGGACTGCAATGGCAATGGCTTCGGCCCGGATACCGGATGCAAGAACGCCATGAAAAATGATCTGGATATTGGTGAACGCCAACTCACCCTGCCCGCGCTGTCCGGGGAGCCGGGAACCGAAATCGCGGTGGCCGTCACCCTCGACAACGCCACCGGGGTGCGGGCGTACTTCCTCGACCTCACCTTCGACGAAACCGTGCTCACCTACGTGCGTTTTGAAAATGGCAGTCTCACCTCCACCTGGGGCGATCCCAATCTGAACACCTTCCCGGGGGAAGTGCTGGTCTCCGCGTCCTCCGCCTACCCACTCAGCGGTTCCGGAACCCTGGCTGTGTTTCACTTCCAAATCGCCGCGGACGCGGCGGGCAAAGTCTCCAACCTGCATCTGATCGCCCCCGAACTGAACGGCACCGAAATCCCCGTCCAGGCCGCGGACGGTTCCGTCACCGTCACGGGCAGTTCGGTGGAAGGCATGCCCTCCGAAGGTTCACCGGAGGAGGGTGAAGGAGTGGCCGAAGGTTACACCGAAGGCGTAATGGAGGGCCAATCCGAGGGAATGTACGAAGGCTTAATCGAAGGCTCTGAAGAGGGCGCACTCTCCGAAGGCCTGCCAGAGGAGGGTCAAACCGAAGGCGCAATCGAAGGAACAACAGAAGGCTCAGAAGAGGGCGTGCTGGAAGGCATTATCGAAGGTACGGAAGAAGGCCTGCCCTCCGAAGGCTTGCCGGAGGAGGGAGAAATCATCGAAGGTGCAAACGAGGGCGATCTGGAAGGTTCCGTGGAAGGAGAAGATCAGCCTCCGTTCAGTTGCCAATGCAACGGAAGCGACTTGACCTTCAAAAACCTGCAACGCTTTTGGGGCGACCTTTTCACCGGCTTCCTGAGCCTGTTCATAGTGCTGGCGTGGAAAACGACGGGAAAAAGATAGATAATGGGCAAGCCGCCCCTGCGGGGAGCAACGCAGGGGCGGTTTTAGATGGAGAGAGAAGAAGATGACACAAGACCATAGCGGCCCTTCCTCAAACCGGCCGTCCGTGCCAAGCGATCAGCGGGAAACCGCCGTGACGCCGCCCGAATTGCTGCCCGGACGGTTTTCGCCTCCTATATCCGGTGCGGTGCCGGACCCATTGTTAAATGAACACATCGGCACGTATCGCATTCTGCACGTGTTGGGCGCGGGCGGATTCGGCACGGTATACAAAGCCTTGGATGAAGCGTTGAACCGGCCGGCCGCCATCAAATTCATGAAACAGGCCATCTCGGACAAAGCTCCTGTACTGTTTGAACGTGAAGCCAAAGCAATCGCCGCGCTCAGCAAACATCCGTCCATTGTGGACATTTATCAATGGGGGGAGCATCAAGGCCAATGCTATTTTGTGCTGGAATATGTGGAAGGCAATGCGGAGCGCCTATTGGAGGAAAATCCGGAAGGGCTGTCGGTCCCCGAGGCGCTGCGCATCACCCTGGAATGCGCGGAAGCGCTTCAGGCGGCCCATGAACAGGGTATTTTGCACCGCGACATCAAACCGGCGAACATTCTGTTGGAAGCGGGCACAAAAAAAGCCAAGGTAACCGATTTCGGCTTGGCGAAACTGCCGTCCTCTTCCGATTTCACGATTGCGGGCAGTATCAGCGGTTCCCCGCCCTACATGTCGCCGGAACAGGCGGATGGGCAACCCATGGACGAACGATCGGATGTTTTTTCCCTGGGCGTCACCCTGTATGAACTGCTCTGCGGGCGGCGGCCTTTTGAAGCGCCAAGCATATCGGAACTTCTTCGGAAAATCCGGGATAACATTCGCCAGCCATTGCGGGAACGCCGTCCCGATCTTCCCAAGGGCATTTTGGAGATCGTGGAAAAAGCCACCGCCCACACCCCCGGGGACCGGTTTCAGTCCATGGGTGATTTTGCACGGAAGCTGCGGATGGCGTTGCAGGGGATTGAACGGCAGGGGAAAGTGCCCTCCAATACACCTGAAGCATCCACCGTGCTATCGGTGGCCAAGCGGAGAAAGTTTCCTATACTGGTGACCGCGGCTTTGTTGCTCACGGTGGCCATTCTATTGGTCATTCGCGCGGGCACGCTGGTCCGGGATCCGGGAAACACCTCCGGCGCGGCGCTGGCGAAAGCGCGGGAGTGCCTAGAGAAGAAAGACCTCGCGTGCGCCGAGCGGGAATACCAGCAACTGCTGAAGGAGAATCCCAAGGACGCCTCCCTGGCGTACGGCTTGGGCATGGCCTTGCTGCGCGAGGGCAGGCTGGAAGAAGCCGCCGCCGTGCTGAAGCCCATTGAGGATCCGAAGTTGCGCGTGGAGGGCGAAGCCGCCGTAGCCTTCGAGAAGGACGGCGCGGCCGCGGAATCCGTCCTTTCGGGCATGCCGGAGACTGACAGCCAATACCTGAAATCGCTCCGCGCACAAATCGCCGCCCTGAAGAATGAATATGAGCAAACGGCCCGTTTATTGAAGGATGTGAAGGAAGAGGCGTTTCAGTTCAAGTGGCAATATGGCGAAGCCCTGCAAACTCTCGGCCAGGCGTATTACCGTCTCGGAAAATTCAATGACGCCAAGACAATCTTTGAATGGCTTGCGGCCAGCGGGGTGCCGGACGGTTCCTCCGTGGCGCAGGCCTACTCGGCGGAGATCGCCCGCCGCCTGGATGACACCCGGCGCGAGCAGGTGCGGCAATCGGTGCAACGCATCCGTCAAATGATGGACAGTCAGCCTGCGGCGGAAACCCCGGCGGATGCATGGACCAGCCGCACGCTGAGTTTCTTCGTGCTGCCCGTCGAGGCGCCCCAGAGCCGTTTCGCCCTGGAATCCGGTCTGCTGGATCTCCTGCCGCAATGGCTGGGGGAACGCTTGGACGCGGAAACGCCGATGAAACTGGTGGACCGTGAACTAATCAACGAAATTCTCGGGGAACAGGAGCTTTCCGGCATGCTGAGTTCGGGGGCAAACCGGTTGCGCCTGGGCCAACTGATCGGCGCGCGCTTGGTGATTCAATGCCGTATTGCGATGGTGGACAAACAGGAAAAATTGACCTTCAAGATGGATGACGTGGAAACGTCCGTGCCGGTGGCGGTTCCCGCTCTCGATTTGGATGGTCACGAAAATGTGCAGCAGGTAGTGGACAATGCCGCCAAGGCCATCTGGCGCGCCGCCGCACAGGCCTATCCCGTGCGCGGGCGCGTGTATCAGGGCGCGAACGGCCCGGAGATCAATATCGGAACGAAATCGGGTGTCACGCCCGGCATGAAACTGGAAGTACTCGCAGACCCTGAAGCGCCACCCATGAAGGAAGCGTTGGCAACCGTAACCTTGCCGGGCGGCTCCACCTCGGCAGTGACCCTTGCGGGCATTGAGCCGGCGCGTCTTGGCGCTACGCCTGAAACCGGCTGGTATGTGCAGGAACGGATTCGGGAGGATACCACGACACAATGAAATTCTTCCGTCATGCCATACCCTGCTGCCTTGCCGTGTTGCTGCTGGCCGCGATCCTGCCGGGATGCGCGATGTGTTCCCGGCAGAGTGACAAGAAATATGAGCGGGACGGCGTGCGGTATGGCGTGACGGAAGGGCGTTTCCGCGGACGGTGGTGGAATTATTACGAGCGCGGACGCTCCTATTTGGAGGGCGGATTTTATCCAGAAGCACAACGTGACTTGGAAAGCGCAATCAAGGGCCGGAACCGGGATCAACTCTGGCCGCGCACCTACGGGCTGCACTTTGTGCCGGAATATTTCCCGCACCGGGAATTGGGGGTGGCACTGTATCACCAAAACCAGTATTCCGCGGGCATAATGCATTTGGAACTCAGCCTGAACCAAAGGTATTCCGCACGCGCCGCCTATTACCTTGACAAATCGCGCAAACGGCTGCTGGAAAAGAGCGGGACCGACGCCGCGCCGCCCGTGATCGAGATCAAGGAAACGGCCAACACGGTTTCATCCATGGAACTTGAAGTGGCCGGGATTGTTCGGGATGACACCTTTGTGGCGGGCATTACCGTGAACGGCGCACCGGTGGATATTAAAGTTTCCGGCCCCAGCATTTCATTCCGGCAGCCGGTGGCGCTGAAGCCGGGTCAGAATGATGTTGAAATTACCGCCGCGGACCTGCTGGGAAAATCCACCTCGACGCGCGTGCCGGTGATATTGGACGTGGAAGGCCCCGCAGTGAGTTTTGACGAACCCCTGTCCTTGCCCGGCGTACTTCAGGGCGCCGCCATGGACCGGACGAATGTGAAAGCATTCCGGGTGGCCAGCAAGGAAGCCACCTTGACCAACGAAAACGGAGTAACCCTGTTTTCCTTGGCGATTTCCTCTCAGGAAATGACATCTCCCTTAGTGTATGAATGCGAAGATGGACTGGGTAATATAACGCAAGGGGTACTTCCAACCACTGCACCGGCGCAACGCAGCCTCTCCATCATGTTTCCCTTGGGTTCACGGATGGCGAACATGGTGGCGCACGGGCTGTCCATGCTCTTGGGAGTAACCCCGGATTCCACCGGCGCGATCACGGTGGCGCTGAATAATCTCCAGGACGGCCAGCAGTATTTCATGGACGAGATCGTGGTGGCGATGGACGTCCGCACCACCACCGCCATTGACAAGGTCAGCCTAAACGGTGAAGCCATTCCCATCGTGCGCGGGCGCGCCAACGTCCATCTGAGCCGGCGGGTGCGGCTGGAAGAAGGCGAGAATCCAATCCAAGCCGCGGCCACCGATTCCAATGGCCGGTCAGGCGAGGATCGCAAGACCGTATTGCGCTCTCCGACGGAAATTGAGATGACAAAAGGAAAGCTTGCGCTGGCGTTTCTGGGGAATGTTTCGGAGGCAAAAAATCCTGAAACAGCGCAGGATGCGGAATATATTTTGGGCGCGTTGGCGGGTACGCGGACGGTGCAAAAACGTTTCACGCTGGTGGACCGCGATTTAATCAAGAGCCTCCTCGCGGAACAGGAGCTTTCCACGGCGTTGTCCTCGGAAAAAGGAAAACTGCAATTAGGGAAGATGGTGCCCGCCGATGTGATGCTGGCCGCGCGCATCCGGAGGGACCAGGACTCCATCGAGATTGTGCTCGAGGGCAGCAGCACGGAAACGGGGGTGCGGGTCGCGCCGCGCGTGGACGTGGCGGGGCCGTATCAGGAATTGGACCGGCTGATCGCGGATTTGGGGGTGCGGTTGGCGCAGGAATTCCCGCGCGTGCGCGGCCGGGTTCTGGAATGGGCCGCGCCGGAAGTCACGTGCGATTTGAAGGAAAACCAGGGGCTTCGTGAAAGCCTGAAATGCCTCGTGTACCGCACGGAGCCCGTGAAAGACCCAAGCACCGGCGAGGTGCTGGGCGACAAGCCTGTCATTATCGGCGAGGGTCTGGTGAACGGCGTGGGACCTCGGTTTTGCACGCTTGAAATGAAGCCGGCGGCGGAAAATCAGCCACCCGCCGAACTACCCATAGAAGTGGGGCAGTACGTTGTTACCAAATAACCGGAACCTAGCGGCGTGGGCTATGCTCACGCTCCTGATGGCGCCCTGGGCCGCGGGCCAGGAGGCGGAGTTTTCGCTTTCGCCATCGCCCGTGGGTTCCGGTGCGCGCGCGGCGGGCATGGCGGACGCCTTTGTGGCCGTGGCCGATGATGCAACGGCCGCTTCGTGGAATCCGGCGGGGCTGGTGCAGTTGGAGAAGCCGGAGATTTCGCTGGTGGGCGAGTACAGCAGGGTGGTGGATATTCTAAAGGCGGACGGGCACGGCGAATTTGACTCGCGGCACTATAGCGACACCCTCGGCATCAACTTTTTCAGCGCGGCGTACCCCCTCCCCCTTCTCGTGCTGGGGCGCAACGTTTGCGTGTCGCTGAG
>CAYXPO010000109.1:0-2053 GCA_964466925.1 uncultured Nitrospirales bacterium | reverse complement strand
AGAAAAAATATGAATTCACGCGCGCCATCAATTTCAATTGGAACCGGTCCGCCAAAAACCTTACGGACCGCGTGCACTTTGACTTCCGGCAAAGCGGCAGCCTGAGCGCCATCACCCCCGCCCTCGCCTTCGAGATCACCCAGCGCCTTTCCGTGGGCGTGGCGATGAATCTCTGGCGCAGCACCTTTCTGAATGAAAACCGGTGGGAACAAACCACCAAGCAGCGTTCCCATTCCATGTTCAGCGGCATTGCCGGCTATGGCTATTCCCGATCCAAGGAATACTACGAGGGGTTTTCCGGGGAAAACGTCACGCTCGGCCTGTTGTGGAACCCCATGGACAAATGGAGCATCGGCCTCCGGTACGATTCCTCCTTCAAAGGAAACGTCAACTACTTCAAGAAAAGTGTAACCGATCAAATCATGTATCCGTCGGGCGATTACGCGGGTTTTTCACGCATCATCCGGACACGGACTCATGAACGCCGCCACGTAACGTTTCCCGCTTCGTTCGCCGTAGGCACCGCCTACCGGTTTAATGACCGGTTCATGCTCTCGATGGATGTCACCCGGACCGATTGGAACCGTTTTTACGTCTCCGACGAACGCGGACGGAAGTTTTCCCTTGTGGATTTCAGCAATAGGGATATCCCGTGGAAACGAACCCATTTCACGCCCACGTATACCGTACGGCTCGGAGGCGAATACCTATTCCTGCCAAAGGAGCCGCAGGAGACCATGGACCAACTCTGGAGCCTGCGCGGCGGCCTCTTTTACGACCAGGAACCCGCCACCGGAAAGGACAATAAAAAAGCGGTCCGCATGCAAACCGGTTCGGGGAAACCTGACAGTTTCTTCGGCGTGACCCTGGGGGCGGGCGTACTGCTCCAACAACGCGTCAACCTCGATCTCGCCTATCAGACCCGCTTCGGCCTGGATGTAAACCGCGATTTCGTCCGCGGGGTCAAAGGCTTTAGGGAAGATGTCTTCCAGCACCGCCTCCTGTTAAGCACCGTGATCTATTTTTAACCGCCGTGCCGTAGCGCCCGGCCTTCCTCGTTCAGCCGCAAGGTCATGCGTTTTATTTTTTCCGGTTTTCCTTTTGCTTTTGGACGGAAAATCCGAAAAAGCCCAGTTTCTTGTCCATGGCATAATAGCCGCCGTGGGCAAAGGTAATCAGCCCGGCGCGTTCGACGGCGAGGCGGCCCGAGGGGGTAATGAGGTGTTCGGACACCTGCACGGCCGTGATATCCGCGAGAAACAGGGTGTGCGAGCCGAGTTCCAGGGACTTCTTCACCTTGCATTCGAGGTTGATGGGGCATTCGAGGATGATGGGGGCGTTTATGGTGGAAGCCGGGCCGGGGGTGAGGCCGGTCTGCTCGAATTTGTCCACCGTGCGCCCGGAAACCACCCCGCAATAATCGAGGGCGCGGAGTTGGCGGGCGGAGGGAAGGTTGACGGCAAAGGCGCGGGATTCCGTAATGAGTTCGTAGGAATGGCGTTCTTTGCGCACGGAAATGGAGAGCATGGGGGGCTCGGAACAGACGATGCCGGTCCAGGCGACGGTGAAGATGTTGGGCCGTTTATGGGGCGCCACGCTGGTGATGAACACGGCGGGAACGGGAAAGAGCATCGTGCCGGGTTTCCAGAGCACTTTTTTCATCCGGTCCACGGGGCGTTGCGGGGGCTTCGGCGTTTTTTTCTTCATGGCGGAAAATCACTCCCATTCGATGGTGGCGGGAGGCTTCGAGGTCACGTCGTAGAGCACGCGGTTTATTTGCCGTACTTCGTTGCAAATGCGGTTGGCGATGCGCTGCAACACCTCGGGGGGAAATCGGAACCAGTCGGCGGTCATGGCGTCTTCGGAGGTGACGGCGCGGAGTGAGCACACTTCCTCGTACGTGCGTTCGTCGCCTTGCACGCCGACACTGCGCACGGGCAGGAGGCAAACGAGCGCCTGCCAGATGTCGCCGTACAGGTCCGCCTTTTTGATTTCCTCGATGAAAATGGCATCGGCTTCGCGCAGGGCTTCGAGCCGTTTGCGGGTGATTTTC
>CAYXPO010000108.1:0-10626 GCA_964466925.1 uncultured Nitrospirales bacterium | reverse complement strand
GATGGGCCGCATGAAGGTCAGTTTTGACGCGGAGGTCGCGGAACGGTATATCGCCGCCTGCCACGAATTGGCGCATCGCATGAACAGTACGGAATCGGTGTCATTAAACACGCTGGCCACCCTGGAAGGCGTGTTTTATCAGGAAGAAGACGAAAAAGACCTTGAAGAGGTCAAGGAAGCGTTGATTCGCGGGTTGAATGAAGCGCTGGCGCAGTTGAACACCGCGCGTTCCTCGGAAGGCGTGGCGCTGGCCCAGGACATCGCCCTGCGGGTGACGGAGATGCGGGATGCCCTGGACGCCATCGAACGCATGATTCCCGAGATTGAAAAGGCGTATGAAGAACGCCTGCGCGCGCGGGTGGCCGAACTCACCCAGGACCTTTCCCTTCGGGAAGACCGGGTGGCGGTCGAAGTGGCCCTGCTGGCGGACAAAAACGCCATCCACGAAGAAGTGGTGCGGCTGAAAACGCATTTGGACCACGTGGGCGAACTGCTCAAGTCCGAAGAGCCCGTGGGCCGTGAATTGAATTTTCTCGCGCAGGAAATCCAGCGGGAAGCCAATACCCTGGGTTCCAAATTGCGCGATGTGGGCGTGATCCGCGAAGTGTTGCGGATCAAGTCGGAACTGGAAAAACTGCGTGAACAGGCGCAGAATGTCGAGTGAGGCTTTTGTGGCGTGTGATGGAATGTTAGTGGTTATTGCCGGTCCTTCCGGGGCGGGCAAGCATACCGTGATCCGGCGGTTCCGGGAATTGGAACCGGGTACCGCGCATACGGTTTCCGCCACCACCCGTGCGCCGCGCACCGGCGAAGTGGACGGCGAGCATTATTATTTTCTGGACCGCGAAACCTTCCAGAACCGGGTGACGTCCGGCGAGTTTCTGGAATGGGCGGAAGTCCACGGCAACCTTTACGGCACACTGCTCGCCGAACTGGACCGCTGCGTGAAATCCGCGCCGGAAACCATTCTTGAATTGGATGTCCAGGGCATGCGCAATTTGCGCGGGCTTGGGTACGATATTATCAGTATTTTTATCATGCCGCCGTCCCTTGAGGTGCTGGAACAGCGCCTGCGGAACCGCGGCACGGACAGCAACGAAGTGATTGCCTTGCGCCTGGCCAACGCGGAAGCGGAACTGGCCGCGCGCGGGGAGTTTGATTACATTGTGGTGAACGATCTGGTGGAGCGCGCGGTGGGCGATGTGGCGGCCATATTCCGGGCCGAACGCTGCCGCGCCTGCCGGCAACAGTAGGAGAACGACATGCCGACCCCGTATTGTGTGGATGATTTTGAAGGAAAAATAGACAGCCTGTACCGCCTGGTGATCATGGGGGCGCGCCGCGCCAACCAAATCAACAAGACCGAATCGCACGGTTTCGGCCTGGCCGCCCGCGCCCGGAAAACCACCATCACCGCGATGGAGGAAGTGCTCCAAGGCAAAGTGGGCTATTTCACCAGCAAGGAAGAAGAAGAGAACTACCTGGATTAACATGCATGCCCGGGCCTTTCGCCGATAAGGAAATTGTGCTGGGCGTCACGGGGTCCATCGCGGCCTACAAAGCCTGCGAAATTGCCTCGCGCCTGACCGAGGGCGGCGCGCGCGTCACCGCCGTGCTCACCCAAAACGCCCAGCAATTTGTCGGCCCCGCCAGTTTTGAGGCCATCACCGGAAACCGGACCATCACCGGCATGTTCGAACGCCTCGAAACCCCCGAAATCGAGCATATCTCGCTGGCCCGCCGCGCCCATCTCTTCCTCATTGCGCCCGCCACCGCCAACAGCATCGCCAAAGCCGCCCACGGCATCGCCGACGACTGGCTCAGCACCACCCTGCTTGCCACGCGCGCGCCGGTGCTGTTCGCCCCCGCGATGAACACCAGGATGTATCAGCATCCCGCCACCCAGGCGAACATCCAAACGCTGAAAGAACGCGGTTGTTTTTTTGTGGGGCCGGGTTCCGGTGCATTGGCCTGCGGCGAAATTGGCGAGGGACGCCTCATCGATCCCCCCGCCATCCTCGAAGCCGCCAATATCCTCCTGTGCGAGAAGAAAGATTTTGTGGGGAAGAAAGTATTGATCACCAGCGGCGCCACGCATGAACCGCTCGACCCGGTGCGCTTCATCGGCAACCGGTCCTCCGGAAAAATGGGACGCATGCTCGCCCTCGAAGCCCTGCGCCGCGGCGCCTCCGTCACCGTCGTCTCCGGCCCCGCCCACGTTCCCCTGCCCTATGACGCCGCCGTGGTCAACGTCAAGACGGCCCAGGAAATGCTCGAAGCGGTCAAAGCGCGTCTTGCGGATGCGGACATCTTCATCGCCGCCGCCGCCGTCGCCGATTACCGCATTGACACCCCCGCCCAGGAAAAACACAAGCGCAATGGCGACGCCCTCACGCTAACCCTCACGCCCAACCCCGATATTGCCGCCTTTGCGGGCAAACAAAAACGGCCCGGCCAGATTACCGTGGGCTTTGCCGCGGAAACGCATGACTTGATTGAACATGCCCAGGAAAAACTCGCCAAGAAAAATCTCGACATGATTGTGGCGAACCAAGTCGGCGGCGAAAACTGCGCCTTCGGATCCGACACTGCCTGGGCGTGGCTCCTCACCCCCGGCAATCCCCCCGAACAACTCCACCTCATCGCCAAAGAAGAACTCACCGGACGCATCTTCGACGCCCTCGCCGCCCTTCGGTAATCCCGCTTACCCCTTCTGCGCGGTCCATTCCTCAAGCTGTTCCGCGGTAACACCCTTCATGAGCAGCACCGCGACGGTGTCCACCTTCCTGTTGAGATATTCCGAAACCAGCCCCAGGGCGTACCAGAACGGGGTGTACATCAGCGTGATTTGCCCATGGAGATTGAGCATCTTGTCGCTATAGTCCCAGATATGGATTCCGCAGGCGTTAAAAATCCGTCCCGACACATATTCCACCGTAAAAATGCCGATCATATACACGATGGCGCGAAACGGCAGGGGAATGCCCCGTTTCATCATGGGCCGTGCGAGCGGCATGATGATCACGCCCAACAGGCCGTAATCCAGCATCATCCAGGGCGAGGTATGTCCGACAAAATTGATCCGTCCGCGAGAAAGCCCGCCCAAGCCGGTGAAAAAGACTTCGATGAGAAGCCCGATGAATGCAAAAATCAGAAACCGAATGAACACGCGTTTTGCCTGCATGGTGAATTCCTTACGTTGACCGGTTTGGCCCATTCCGCACACAACAAGCCATTTTCTTGGGCAGTTTCTTAGACAGGATTCCGGGAACTCTGGTTTCAGGCGCGGGGGTGGAACTTCTTGTGCGCCTGGCTGAGCCGTTCCACGCTGACATGCGTGTAAATCTGGGTCGTGCTGATGTCCGCGTGCCCCAGCATCTCCTGAACCGCCCGCAGGTCCGCCCCATGGTCCAGCAGATGCGTGGCGAATGAGTGCCGCAGCATGTGCGGGGTCACATTCTGCTGGATATTGGCCGCGCGCGCATGCCGCTTCACGATTTCCCACACCCCGGTCCGGCTGATGCGCTTGCCCCGGCGGGAGAGGAAGAGGGTGTTATCGTTCACCGGGCCTTCATTCCGCACGCTAAGCCAATTCCGGATACGCCGCGCGGCACGTTCCCCCAGCGGCACCAACCGGACTTTGGCCCCCTTGCCCCGCACCCGGACCGAGCCTTCTTCCAGGGAAATATCGCGCAGCCGCAGATGCGCCAGTTCGGAGATGCGCAGCCCGCACGAGTAGAACAACTCCAGGATGGCGGCATCCCGGGCGCTGTTTTCCGGCGCGAGATCCGGCGATGCCAGCAAGCGGTCAATCTCTTCCCCGCCGAGCACATGGGGCAGCGCACGGGCCAACCGCGGCGAGTCAAATCCTTCCGAGGGATTGTGATCCGACAACCCCTCATCCGTTAGGAACCGGTGAAACCGGCGGATCGCGCTCAAATGACGCGTGACGGAGCGCGGAGACAAACCCGCCGCCAGCAGGCCGCCAATATGATCCAGAATGTCTTCCCGCACAATGTCGTTCGGCGCGCCCACCCCCATTTCTTCCAGGTATTCCAGGTAATTCCGCAGATCGGCGGCATAGGCCGACAGCGTGCGGTCGGAAAGCCCCGCCTCGAAGACCGTCACTTCCATGTAGCGGTCCAGCAGCTTTAGCAGCATTCCCTCGGCGGATTCGGGTTCCATAACCGTCCCTAAAAAACAGCCCGGCGCACGAGGCGCCGGGACCGTGTCAATACGCTGTTCCGTACTTATTCGCCCAAGGTGATTTTGAATTCCGCGCGGCGGTTCAGTCTGCGGTTCGCTTCGGAATTGTTCGGCACCGCCGGCTTGGTCTCGCCAAAGCTCTGGGTCGTGATGCGCGCCGCGTCAATGCCCGCGCCCACCATGTGGGCCTTCACGGAATCCGCCCGGCGTTGGCCCAAGCCCATGTTGTAGACATCCGTGCCGATGTCGCAAGTGTGCCCTTCAATAAGCACCTTGTCGCCGGGATGGGCCTTCATTTCGGCCACCAGCTTGTCCACTTCCACCTTGCCTTCGGGTTTCAGGATGGACTTGTCAAAGTCAAACAACACATTGTTCAAAATAATGGCCGTGCGCTGCACCTTCGGGGCGGCGGCGGGCGGTGCGGGAGCCGGGGCCGGGGCCGGGGCCGGAGCCGGGGCTGGGGCCGGGGCGGCTGCCATAATGTGATACACGATCCCGCGGTTGCCCCATAGTTCATTGTCGTCCACATTGGATTTCGCGGTCTTTGGCCACCACCAGCAGCCCGCGCGGCCTTTACTGTCTTTTACCGGGTCCGGGGTCGCACCCGTTTTTCCCCACCAGGACATATCGTCCCACTTCTTGGCCGCCGATGCGGTTCCAGCGATCCCTAGCAATGACGCAACAAGTACAATGACCAGCAACTTTTTCATACCGTTCCTCCTTCTGCGCTTATTCCCTGCCTTCCCACTGAATTTTCAGCAGAGAAAACAACTTTACTCACAGCACAGCACATTTGTCAAGCATTTTCCCGGCGTTGGGCGCATACGCACGCACACCACTGCCGTTTCATGCACCGGGGTAGTGTATCACAACCGCTTTTACCATGCAACGATGAATATGGCCCGTCATGGTTTGTTTTTGGCCCGGGGTTCGCCTGCCAAAGGCGGCGGGTTCTTGATTTTCGCACTATGTACAAAAGCCAACCCCCGCCCGCGAGGGTTGGCGGAAAATCTGAGGCAATGCTTACAGCCCGTTCAGACAGGCCAGGGTCGCTTTCAAGGTCTCTTCATAATTATCCTTCGAGTGGCCGCACTCGAGCGCCACAAACTCTTTGTAGTTCGTTCCCGCAATGGCCTTGAAGATGTTGGCGTAGTTCAATTCACCCGTGCCCGGCTCTTTGCGGCCCGGATTGTCCGCCACGTGGAAATGTCCGATGCGGTCAATGTTCTCGGTAAGATTGGCGATGACATTTCCCTCGGTAATCTGCTGGTGATAGATATCAAACAGCATTTTCACGTTCGGGCTGTTCACGGCTTTCAGGATTTCCATGGTGTGGTCCGTCCGGGCCAGGAAATACCCTTCGTGGTTCACCAGCGTATTTAGCGCCTCCATCACAATCATCACGCCGTTATCCTCGGCGATGGGCGCGAGTTTTTTCAGGCACTGAATCACGAATTCCGTCTGTTGTTCGCGCGGGACATCGTTGCGTTCGTTGCCGGTCAGGCCGACGAGATGCTTGCAGTTCAATTTCTTCGCGATGGCCACTTTTTCTTTGAACTCTTTGATAAGCCGGTCGTGGTCGTCCGGATTGACCATGCCGCCGTCGGCGATTTTCCCCACGCCGACCATGCAGCTCAACACCAGACCCAGCGCATCCGCCTTGGCGCGCAGCTTATCCGGGTCCCCGCTCGGCCACAGCCATTCATAGGCGGGAAGCCCCCATGCCGCCACGGCCTCCATCTTGTCCAGCGGAGTCTTGCCGGGAAACCAGTCAATGGGCGCGGACATCCGGAGCTTGGTGACTTTCGAGAACGGTTTGTCTTCCGGAATCGCCGAAAACGCCAGCCGGGGATTCCACAGCGACATGCCGGCCGCCGCGGCGCAGGTGCTCAAAAAAGTGCGTCGAATCATGGTCTCGTCTCCTGTTTGGTCGTCGCCAGAAATGTTGAACCCATAGCCTACCCGACGTCCCCAAGGAATGCAACCCGGCGAGGTTCCTGGTGTTGATCCATAAGGAGGCCGTGTTGCCGCAGGCGCTCCGCATCCGTGCGCGGCACAAAAAGGGGATTGCCCGCGGGATCAATGCCCGCGTAATACATGGCGGTGGCCACGGTGCCGGGCGTTGGGATGAAACACTGTACCTGCTGGGGTTTCCAACCGCGTTTGCGGAGCCAGTCCGCGAGCGCGCGCATATCCTGATCGGTGCATCCGGGAAACGCGCTCACGAGATAGGGAATCACATATTGTTCCTTTCCGGCGCGGCGCGATTCCCGTTCAAATACCGTGAGGAAACGTTCAAAGGTTTCAAACGCGGGTTTGCGCATGAGCCGCAGGACGGATGCGCGGCAATGCTCCGGCGCGAGTTTCAATTGACCGCCGGTGAATTCGGCAATCAAGCCGCGGGCATAGGCCGCATCGGTCAAGGCGAGATCATGGCGGATGCCGCTGGCAATGCGCAGATGCTTCACGCCGGGCAGGCGCCGCAGGCGGTTCAGCAGGGACAAGAGTGCGTTTTGATCCGCGTTGAACCGCGGACAGATTTTCGGCGTCAGACAACTGGGCCGTTTACAGGCCTTGACCGCGCAGTGCGCGCCCCACATGTTCGCGGTGGGCCCGCCCACGTCACTGATGCTGCCGGACCAATCCGGGTGGCGGACGAGTTCCTTGATTTCTTGTTCGAGGGAGGCCGCGCTGCGCGATTGAATCCGGCGGCCCTGGTGCAGCGCCAGCGAACAGAAGGAGCACCCGCCGCCGCAGCCGCGGTGCGTGGTGACGCTGAATTGGATCATTGCCGCCGCCGGAATGGGTTCTTTATAGCCGGGGTGCGGGCGGCGCTGATAGGGCAACGCGTACAAGCGGTCCATTTCGTCCGTAGTGAGCGGGGCCGCGGGCGGCGTGAACACCACCGTGCGCGGGCCACAGGCTTGCGTGGCCCACGTCATGCCGTCATGCACCTGTGCTTCCAATTGCACCGTGGCGTCCATCAAGCGTTTCGGATCCGCTTCAATGGCTTCATGCGCGGGCAGTGTCATGCACGGTTCATGGGCCGCAAACGGTCCCGAACACACATACGCCGTGCCGGGAATGCCGGTCAGCGGTTCGCCCTGCTGAAGGCGCCGGGCAATCTCCGCCACCTGCCGTTCCGCCATGCCGTACACCAGCAGGTCCGCCTTGCTGTCGAGAAGAATCGGGCGGCGCAACCCGTCCGACCAGAAATCATAATGCGTGGCGCGGCGCAGCGACGCCTCGATGCCGCCCAGTATCACCGGCAACCCCGGAAACGCCTGACGCACCAGGCCCGTGTAAACGATGCATGCACGATTCGGGCGCGCCCCGTGTTTGCCGCCCGGGGTATATGCATCGTCATGACGCTTTTTCCGAAACGCGGTATAGTGCGCGAGCATCGAATCCAGCGCGCCCGCCGTCACCCCCGCGAAGAGTTTCGGGCGGCCCATCCGCGCGATGTCTTCCGGCGATGTCCAGCGCGGCTGCGCCACAATCCCCACACGGTACCCTTGCGCCTCCAGCCACCGCCCCAGCAACGCCGCGCCAAACGACGGGTGGTCCACATAGGCGTCACCGGAGATCAGGAGAATATCCAGGGTGTCCCAGCCCCGGGCGACCATGTCCTCCCGGCGCATGGGCAGGAAGCGGTGGGCTGAATCCATGGGATGTTTTTCCCTGTTCGGCGTTTTTGTGCGCATGCAAGCAGCATACCATAAGCCAGGGGATATGCATTAGATGGAACGCCGGAAACGATTCGGAGGAAGATTCAAGCCGCCAAAATCAACGGCGTACAAATTTAACGGCGGAAGCCGGGCTAGAAATGTTCCAGCGCGCGGCGGTATTTACGGAAGAGGCCGCGGAACTGATTGTAGGAGAGGCCGAGGTTTTTCGCGGCGATGCGCTGGTTGAAGCGGGCGCGGTGAAGCGCGGTTGACAGCAGTTTGATTTCATACGCTTCGACGGCTTCGGTGAAGTTGTTAATTTCCGCAAAGGGCGCTGGCGAGGATGGGCCCGGTGTGGCGGGCGCTTCGGGGGGCGGTTCATAGGGGCCCGCAAAGGGATCGAAGACCACCGCTTCGATGCGGTTGGACACGGTCTGGTACACGGCGCGCTCAATCACGTTTTTCAATTCGCGAATGTTGCCGCGCCAGGGATGGGCTTCGAGTTGCTTCATTACATCATCGCTGAATTCGGGGACTTCCTTGCGGCCCAATTCCACGGCCATGCGCCGCGCGAAATGCTCCGCAAGCAGGGGAATGTCTTCGTGACGTTCGCGCAAGGGGGGCACATACAGCACCTCGAAGGAAAGGCGGTCGAGCAGATCGCGCATGAATTTTCCCTGGGCGGCGCGCGCGGGCAAATCGGCGTTGGTGGCCCCCACAATCCGCACGTCCACGTGGATGGGGGAAGACCCGCCCACGCGTTCAAAGGCTCCGTATTCCACCACGCGCAGGATTTTTTCCTGCACCTCGAGCGGCACCTGTGCCAATTCATCCAAGAAGAGTGTGCCGCCGTCCGCCGTTTCAAACCGGCCCTTGCGCCGCATGGCGGCCCCGGTAAAGGCCCCCACTTCGTGACCAAACAGTTCCGATTCAATGAGAGAAGGGGCCAAGGCCGCGCAATTCAAGGCGATGAACGGTTCTTCCCAGCGTTTGGAAAGAAAATGGAGCCGTTGCGCCGCCAATTCCTTGCCGGTGCCGCGCTCGCCAAGGATGAGGACGGGCCGGTCCACCGGAGCCACCCGCGAGAGCCGTTCCTCGAACGCGAGAAACGCCTCGGATTGCCCCAGGGCAGGAACAATTTCCACGCCGGAGCGATTCACACGCATGATTGTTTTACCCTGATTTTGGGTTCAAAATAGTGCATTGTGAGGTCCATATTACCATTTTATGGTTAAACTATACAATATGAGGTGTTTTTAACCACGATAAAATGGAGGTATGAAACCGAAAGGAACTTTTAAGGGTCTGATATGCATAAACTTACCCATAGTATACTTTCCTGGCACGGGGGTTGCGTTACCCATGGTGAATATTTAAGGCCGTGCCGGAGTATAGGTTTGTAAAAGGAGACACAGGACATGGTACAGACAGCAGCGATTCAACGGGAACGCCGGACGCCAGTCAGTGGCTGGGTCGCGTACCGGTGTGAATCGGGCGTGGCGGGCAAAGGCTACTGGCTCAATGTGGGCCGGACCGGTGCCGCGATTCGCTTGGGGCGCGCATTGTGCCCGGGCGAATATCTGTCGCTGCGGTTTGCGTCTCCCTTGCGGCTTGGCGAAGACGTGGAAGTGGTGGCCCGGGTGATCTGGTGCCGCCCGCTGGACGGCGTGCGGGAGTACGCCGCCGGCCTTCAGATTCGCCGGGATACTCCGGAAGCGGCGCTGGCCTTCTCCTCACTGGGCTATCGAATCCAGTGGGTGGCGAAGGAGGAATCCCCCCAACCCGCATACCGCGAGGTTTTGCCCTGCGCGGTGTAGCAAGGAGCACGCCATGGGTATTTTTACGCGCGTTCGCGACATCATCAATTCGAATATCAGCGCGATGCTGGACCGGGCGGAAGATCCCGAGAAACTGGTCAAGCTGATGATCCGGGAAATGGAAGACACGCTGGTCGAGATCAAGGCCAACTGCGCGGGGTCAATGGCCGCGCGCAAGAAAATCCAGCGGGAAATGGAATCCATGCTGGAGATGGCGAAGACTTGGGACGGCAAGGCCTCCTTGGCGGTGGACAAGGGCCGCGAGGATTTGGCGCGCGAGGCGCTGCTTGAGAAGCGGCGGTTCGTGGAGCGGGCCGAGGCGCTCGAGCAGGAACTCGATCAGACGAAGCATCTGGTGACGCAATACCAGAACGACATCATGCAGCTCGAGGACAAGCTGGGCGCGGCGCGGGAAAAGCAGCGCATCCTGGTGCAACGGCACCGCCATGCGCAGGATCAAAAGCGCAAGGAAACCGGCATCCGCCGCTTTGACACCAGCGACGCGGTCCAGCGCTTCGAGGAGTTCGAGCAGCGGATTGACCGCATGGAAGCGGAAGCCAACCTGGTGAACTTTGGCCGGAAGCCTTCCTTGAAAGACGCGTTTGACGCGCTCGAAGCGGACACCGAGATCGAGCGGGAACTGGCGGACCTGAAGGCGCGCAAGGGCGCTCCGGCGCAGCAGTAACAAGAGCGCAAACAAGCGTCAACAAGGAGACCTGCCATGAGTTATTCTTCTGAAACGCCTTCCCGCGGACTATACCGTTCCCGGCGCGGCATTTTCTTCGGCGTGTGCCGGGGCATTGCCGAATACCTCAACTTTTCCGTGTTCTGGACCCGCATCCTGGTGATCCTCGCCTTCATCTTCACGGGATTCTGGCCCGTTGGCGCGGTCTATCTTGTGGCGGCGCTGTTGATGAAGCCGGAACCCTGTTTCA
>CAYXPO010000107.1:8622-10758 GCA_964466925.1 uncultured Nitrospirales bacterium | reverse complement strand
CGGCAGATTCTGATCGGCAAGCTGTATTTCAAGGAGAAATTCGGGGTCGAGCCCACGACGGCGATCAATTTTGATCCATTTGGGCATTCGCGGGGACTGGTGCAGATCATAAAAAAGGCGGGGTATGATTCCTATTTGTTTGGCCGCCCGCACGAGGAAATCTTTCCGCTGCCGCCGGACGGGTTTATCTGGGTGGGGTTTGATGGTTCGGAAATCGCCGCGCACCGGTTTATCGGCTGGTACAACTCCTGGCTGGGCAAAGCGCGGGAAAAAGTGGAGAACTGGCTGAAAAACAATCCGGACCGCGAGATTGGCATCATGCTTTGGGGCGCGGGCAATCACGGGGGCGGGCCTTCCCGGAAGGACTTGAATGATTTGCGCACGCTGATGCAGGAAACTTCCTCGCCGCGGATTGTGCATTCCACGCCCGAGGCCTATTTCGCGGAAATGGCTTCCAGCGGCATAAAGCGGCCCCGTCTCGAACGCGACCTGAATTCGTGGGCGCCCGGCTGTTACACCTCGCAGGTACGGCTCAAACAGAAGCACCGGCTGTTGGAGAATGAACTCTACCGGGTGGAGAAAATGGCCTCGAACGCGGCCTTGCAGGGGTTGATGGAATACCCGCACGAGAGCCTCCATGAAGCGTTGCGCGATTTATTGAATGCGGAATTTCACGATATCCTGCCCGGGTCGTCTGTTCAGGCGGTGGAAGACGCGGGATTGCGGTTGCTCGATCATGGCCTGGAAATCATCGCGCGCATCAAAGCGCGCGCCTTCTTCGCCCTGGCCGGCGGACAGCCCAAGGCGAACGAAGGCGAAGTGCCCCTCCTGGCCTATAATCCACATCCGTTCCCGGTGGAAGGCATATTCGAGTGCGAATTCAACCTGCCCGATCAGAATTTCAACGGATTCATTGCACCCACGGTGCGGTTGAACGGCGCGGCGCTTCCCTGTCAGACGGAAAAAGAGGTCAGCAATGTGGGGGTGGACTGGCGCAAGCATGTGGTTTTCCGGGCGGTGCTGCAGCCGTCGCAAATGAACCGGTTCGACTGCACCACCGAAAACCGGCTGGACGCGCCCCCAAAACCTACGCTTCAGGCGCAAGATGGAAAGTTCATCCTCCATAACGGCGAGTTGGAGGCGGTGGTGAATGGCACCACCGGTTTACTGGACCGGTATGCGGTGAACGGTGTGAATTATATTGCTGAGAACGCCTTTCTTCCGCGCGTGTTCCAGGATGATCCCGATCCGTGGAGTTCCATCGCGCTTCGCTATAGGGAGATCGCGGGGGCGTTCACGTGCATGACGCCGGAAGGCGCGGCCCGGATTTCCGGCCTCAGGAACACCGGACTGCCCGCCGTGCGCGTGGTGGAAGAGGGCGCGGTGCGCACGGTGATTGAAGCCATTATGGAATACGGCGACTCGTTCCTCGTGCTGACCTACAAGTTTCCCAAGCAGGGGACTGAAACCGAAATCCATGTGCGTGTGCATTGGAATGAAAAAGACACGATGTTGAAACTGGCGGTTCCGTTTGCGTTTGAGAATGCGCGGTATTGGGGCCAGGTGGCGTTTGGCCGCGACGACCTCACGCCGTATGATCGGGAGGTGGTGGCGCAGAAATGGGTGGCGATGGTGTCGGAGGACCAACAGGCCGCGTTTACCTGCATCAATGACGGGAGCTATGGATCGGATTTCGTGGAGAATGAGATGCGATTGACCCTGCTGCGCGGGCCGGCCTATTCCTGCCTTCCCATCGGGGATCACCCATTGTTGCGCGATGACGCGTATACGCCCCGCATTGATCAGGGCGAGCGTCAATTCCGCTTTTGGATTAACGCCGGCCCGAAGGACGCCCGCCTCAAGGCGGTGGACCGCGAAGCCTTGGCGCACAATGAAAAGCCCTTCTTGCTTTCGTTTTATCCTTCCGGCGCGGGGATGGCGCCGCTGCCGGGCATTGTGTTGGAAGACGCGGTGGTGCAACTGGTAGCCTTCAAAAAAGCGGAACGCTCCGAACACTACATCGTGCGGCTGTTTGAACCCACGGGCACGGCCCGGACCACCTTACTGCGCATTCCCGCCCTCGGGATGGAACAGGAAATCCGGCTGGGCGCGTTCGAGGTCAAGACGTTTTGCATG
>CAYXPO010000107.1:0-8612 GCA_964466925.1 uncultured Nitrospirales bacterium | reverse complement strand
CATGGAGGCCGGTTCAACCTGCCTCGCCGAAACAGGCCTCCTGGAAACGCCCGGCGCCGTATAACCGCACCCCAACGCCTATAGCGCGCATCGTTATTGGTCCGCCGCGCCGCACAGGCCCTCCCGAATACCCGGAAGCAGTTCCACAAACGCGTACCCCACGGTCTCGCCCGCGTCATTCTTGATGGCCGCCATGATCTCGAAATATTTCAAATTGTACTGCCCATCCGTCAGCGGTTCGATGGTGTAATGGTGTTCCTTGATGCCGGGCATGGTGAGGTCCCAGCCAAACGAATAGCACACGCCATCCGCTTCAATATGGCCGGTGGGCGTAATTTCATAATTCCGCAGCCGCGTGGCATGGCCCTGCGCGTCCACGTAAGTCCCGTCTTGATAGGGATGTTGCGGGAAGGAAAAGAGCATCGCTTCCTCATTATCGAAGAATCGAAGCGAAAACCATTCCCATGACGAGGCATCGGTGTCGGTCATCCGGTACGGCCCCCACTGGCGGTCAAACCAGGCTTTGCCCGTGACATTCACCGTTTTGCACTCGCCATCGGGCTGTCTCAGGCGAAGCGTGCCCGAGGTTGGCATGTTCGTGTAGGAATAATAGACGGTGCGCTGGACCGGATCGTCTGGAAGCCCCATCACCAGCACGCCATCATCGCCATGCCATACCGCGTCCTTGGCGAAATCAAGCCGGAGATCGAGCGCGGCGCGGTTTATCCGCGCGGTCAAGCGCATTTCATCGTCACGGCGCTCCAACAGGGCATGGGGCCGGAAGGCAACCGTGTTCTCATCAGCGTACACCCGGCACCCCGCCAAGCCAAACCAAAACTGCATGAAATGCTCCCCGGTGCGGATGTTCGTGACGGTGACTTGGAGCGCATACACCGGGATTTTTACCAAGCGCCGGATATTGAACTGGGTATATTGGAAGGCGTACACATCCGAAGGATTCGCGGTGTCTTCAAGATATCCCGTGACATACCACCACCCGTTGACGCCTTCATGCGGGGGAAACTCCTCCGCGAACGTACCGTGCGTTTCCTGGCGGTACGGCACAGGTTTGTCGTTGCACCCCGAAAAACAAAGCCCGCTTGCCGCCACAAGCATTATTGCGCACCACATCGTTGGATTCTTCATGGCCCTTCCTTTCCTGTGGTTCGGATTCCGCGGAATCCAGTCTTACGCCCGTCGTCTCGCCGCGCCTTTGGACCAACACCGGCGATGGCGCACCGGACCCGTTTGGCCGCGGCGGTCACAAACGGTTATATAGGGGTTGCGGTGAATTGTCAAGGGGGTCGCAAGCGAAAAATCCCCCCTTTTTTCTTCTGCCGAGGCGGGCAAGCTTTTATTTTTCACCTCAAACGGGCTATCCTTTGGGGAACACGACGCGAAAACGACAACCGTGTGGAGAATCAGGATGTTTACCATGGCCATGGCGGCATTTATTGCGATGACAGGACAGGGTTCGACGGTGTGGCTGAATGCCTATGAAATGGACCCCGCGGGCATCTCCCTGCCGGAAAAAGGCGCATATGCGGTTTGGGCTTGGATTCCGGCGGGATCACCCGCGGCCCTTGTCGTGAACGGCCAAACCTTTCCCCTCGACCGGAAAAAAGACAAGGACGCGCCGGAGTATGCCTGGGTGAAAGCCGGGGAGATTACGCTCAATGAGGAAAAAGCGGTGGTCCGCGCGGATGGTGGCGTGATGATGGCGGCATTGAGCACGGCCCTGCAATTCGACCCCGCCAAGGCCTTGGGCGATATGCGGGTCTTCAACCAACCGCGTGCCGTGGCGGACCGCCGCGCCACCTGCACCCGGCACACGGACACGGTGTTTGTCATGCCCCGTTTCGACACCAAGGAGGCTTGGGAATCATTTGCCGGGAAACTGCGGCGGCGGATATTACTCTCTTCAGGATTGCTGCCCCTGCCCGAAAAGACGCCGCTGAAGGCCAAGGTGTTTGACAAGACCGCGCATGACGACTATACCGTGGAGAAGGTGCATTTCGAGGCCCGGCCCGGATTCCTCGTGACCGGCAATCTCTACCGCCCCATTGGGAAAGGCCCCTTTCCCGGCGTGGTGTGCCCCCATGGTCATTGGGAGAACGGCCGTCTGCAAAATGATGCGTCGTGCTCCGTGCCGGGGCGGTGCATCACCCTCGCGCGCATGGGCATCGTGGCCTTCAGTTACGACATGATCGGCTATGTGGACAGCCTTCAATTCACGCATAATTGGGGCGGCGCGCGCGAGAAACTCTGGGCAATCCATCCGTTCGCGATGCAATTATGGTCCAGCATGCGCGCGGTGGATTTCATCACAAGCCTTCCCGAGGTGGACCCGCAACGCATCGGCTGCACCGGCGCGTCCGGCGGCGGCACGCAAACC
Source organism: uncultured Nitrospirales bacterium (assembly GCA_964466925.1). GTDB lineage: Bacteria > Hydrogenedentota > Hydrogenedentia > Hydrogenedentales > CAILVY01 > CAILVY01. The sequence continues at coordinate 6,217 of CAYXPO010000107.1, read as the reverse complement.
TTCGCCTTGTCCGCCGTGGACCCCCGCATCACCGCCGCGGCCCCCGTGAACATGATCTCCAGCACCATGCAGGGGGGGTGCCTGTGCGAAAACGCCCCGATTATCCGCCTGTGCAACTCGAACATGGAGATCGGCGCGCTCATGGCGCCCAAGCCGCTGCTGATGATCTCGGCCACCGGTGATTGGACCCGCGAAACGCCGCATGTGGAATATCCCTCGATTCGTGAAATTTACACCTTGTTTGGCGCGGAAGAACGCCTGCACACCGTGATGGTGGACGCCACTCATAATTACAACAAGGAAAGCCGCGAGGCCATGTACCGCTTTTTCGGCAAATGGCTGCTCGGCGGGGATCAATGGGCGAATTACCGCGAACCGGCCTTTTCCGTGGAGGAAAAATCCAAACTGCGCGTCTTCAAAGACAAGGCGGAACTGAAGAAATATCCTTCCCGGGAAAAGATTCTGGAATCCATCATCCAAGACACCCGGAAAAAATGGGACCGGCTGTTGCCCCAAAAAGCGGAGGCATTGGAGCCCTTCCGGAAGGAATTCGGCGAGGTATTGCCGCTGGTGACCGGCACGCAGATTCCCGCTGCGAATGATCTGGCCTTGGAACGTGTTTCCAGAGAGGAACGAAGAGACAAGGGATATGTGCTGGAACGCTGGATACTCGGACGCGCGGCGGCGGGCGACGCCATTCCCGCCCTCCTCTACCGTTCGTATGCCTCCGTTCCCCAAGATGCCGTGCTGGTGGTGCATGGCAAGGGCAAGGCGGCGCTGGCGGACGGCACGGAGGGTGGTCCAGGCTTGTTGGTCAAGGGGCTTATCGAACAGGGCAAGGCCGTCCTGTGCATGGACGCCTTCCTGCTGGGGGAACACAACGCCCCGGACAAACGCGCCGAACGCCTGGAGGCGGGAAAATTCATGGATACCTTCCAGCCCACGGACACGGATTGCCGCATCCAGGATATATTGACCGCTTTGGCCTTCCTCCGCGCCCGGCGCGATATGACGGGCCGGGTGAATCTCATTGGTCTTGAAGAGGCGGGGCTGTGGTGCTTGTTCGCGAGCGCCATTGATAACCAGGTGGCGGTTACCGTGGCGGACCTGAATGCCTTCCCCGTGGACAACGATGACGCCTGGATCAAAGACTATTATATTCCGTGTATCCGGAGCATTGGCGATGTGCGCACCGCCGCCGCTCTCATTGCGCCCCGCACCCTGCTGGTGATGAACACGGAACGAGCGGAAAAGGCCTTTGGGCCTTGGGCAAAGACGGAGCGCGCCCTGCTGAACACCCCCGCGCTCCTCGAAGCCGTAAAGTGAGGCATCCGCGATGATGGCATCTGAACAACCTCATGAACCTGCCGTGGACCGCCTCCTGCACATTTCCGATCTCCACTTTTGGGAAATTGTGCGCAATCCCCTCAAATTGATGAGCAAGCGTTTCCTGGGGAATCTGAACGTCATTTTTCACCGCCGCCACGAGTTTGATCCCGGCATGGCGCAACCCTGCGCCCAGCAATTGGCCGCCTTGGGCGTTCCAACCCTCTTTGCCGGAGGCGACTTCACCTCCACCGCCATGGATGGAGAATTCGCCCAGGCCGCCGACTACCTGCGTTCCTTGAAACACCTGGGCATGCAGGTTATTGTAACCCCCGGCAATCATGACGTTTACACCTTCGAAGCTGCGCGAAAGAAACGCTTTGAACAGTATTTCAAGGAATTCCTTCCCGAATCGGGTTATCCCGCCCTGTACCATCTTCCCGGAGGCACCCCTTTCCTCGTCCTCGATGTGGCGCGCCCCAATATACTAACCTCCCGGGGCGAGGTTTCCGGGAAAATCTTGACTAGGACCGCCGAACTCCTTGCGGGGATTTCCGCCCCCCGCATTCTCGTGGGAGGACATTTTCCCATTTTGCACATAACCTCCGAATATCATTCCCACTGGTCCCGCCAACTGCTGAATGCCCACGCCCTGCGGGAATTATTAGGCACCTGCGGGAAGCAGGTGCTCTATGTCGCCGGCCATGTCCACCGGCAAAGCCTAACCGTGGACGCGGATCATTCATCCCTTACGCATCTAACCACTTCCGCGTTTTTCAGCCGGGGTAAACACGGGGCGCAAGAAGGGGGATTCTCCGAAATAGCGGTTTCCGCGGATGGCTTTCAGGTAACGCGCCACACCTTCTCCGGATAAAGGATGGCTTAGCAATATTTTGCAGTATTTTCGTTTGGAATACCGGAAGGAGGAAACTTGCAAATCCATAAAAAATGGGGTATGATGTGTCCCGGTCGGTTGAATTCAAGAAATTCTATCAAAACAGTAAGGTGTAAGAAACTGTGGAAACGAAGCAATCCTTTAGCACATCCGAAGTAGCCAAGTATTGCCATGTAACCGCGGATACGATCCGCAAATGGGCCGAAGCCGGCCGCATTCATGTTTTCAAAACGCCGGGAGGCCACCGCAGAATACGCCGGGAGGATTTATTGCGCTTCCTCAAGGACAACAGTATTCCGGTGCATGAGGACTTGGACAATTCCGGCGTGAAGATGCTGGTGGTGGACGATGAGAAAGCAGTGATTTCCGTGATTCGCAGGTTTCTCGAACGGGCGCAAACTCCCTTCCAGATTGAAGTGGCCATGGACGGTTTTGACGCCGGCCATGAAGTCGCCACCTTCAAGCCCGACGTGATTTTCCTGGATTTACGGCTTCCGGGCATTGACGGATTCGAGGTGTGCCGCCGCATCAAGTCGAATCCCGACTCCTCCAGCACGCGCATCATCGCCATGACCGGATATTACGAAGGCGATGTCGCCCAGCGGGTGATAGAACTTGGCGCCTCCATGCTGATTCAAAAGCCCTTCACCCCGGACGACCTCCGGCGCGCCCTGGCCAAAGTGGGCGTCGAAGTCAACTGAACCCCCATAATCATAACGCGGCTTCCAACAACACCCGGCCTGCGGGTGTTGTTTTTTTGCCAAGTTGCATTGGGGCACGTCCATTTGCTAGGATAGCCGCGTATTGACGACTGCGCGTCGTAGACCGCCGGCGGCCGAAAGGCCTTAAAATTCGCCTGCCGAGACCGCGGGAGCCGTGGAACGTGATGTGAACCTCCTCGTCCCGTGCTGTCTGAACAGCGGCGCGGGACGTTTTGTTTTTACGTACGGAAACCTGCACGGAAGGAGGTGAATGCCATTGCCAACGCAAGATAAAATCAAGGCTGTCGAAGAGTTTAAGAACAAACTCGCCAACAGCGAAGTGGCCATTGCCACAACGTACATTGGAATTAATGTCGCCAAGGTAACGGATTTGCGCAACAAAATGCGCGAGGCCGGGATTGATTTCAAGGTGTATAAAAACACCCTCGCCCGGCTGGCCCTGCGCGATGCGGGCGTGGAAAAGGCGGCGGACTTCATGACCGGCCCGACCGCATGGGCGTTCTCGAAGGACCCGGTCGCCCCGGCGAAGATTCTGAAACAATGCGCCAGTGAAATTAAATTCGTGTCCATGGTCGGCGGCGTGCTCGACGGGAAAGTGGTCACCAAGGATCAATTGATCGCCCTGGCCTCGTTGCCGCCGCGCGAAGTGCTGCTCGCCCAGGTGGTGGGTACCATTGCCGCGCCGTTGAGCCAGTTCGTGGGCGTGCTCAACGCGCTTCCGCGCAATCTGGTCAACGTGCTCGATCAGATTCGCAAACAGAAAGAAGAAACCGGCGCTCAGGCGGCCTGACCGGGCCCCGTGCGTCACAACGCAGACTTTCAAACAACCGATTTCGGAGGAAATACGAACCATGTCAGAGAAACTCGACAGCATTATCAACAGCATCGCGGAATTGTCCGTGTTGGAACTTAGCGAACTCGTCAAGGCCCTGGAAGAGAAATTCGGCGTGTCCGCGGCGGCCCCGATGGCGATGATGGCCATGCCGGCGGCGGGCGGCGGCGACGGCGGCGCCAAAGCCGAAGACGAAGGCCCCACCTCCTTTGACGTCATCTTGAAGGAACACGGCTCGCAGAAGATCGCCGTGATCAAGATCGTGAAAGACATCGCGGGCCTGGGTCTGAAAGAAGCCAAAGACCTCGTGGACGGCGCCCCGAAGCCCGTCAAGCAAGGCGTACCCATCGAAGAAGCCAACAAGCTCAAGGAACAGCTCGAAGCGGCCGGCGCCGTCGTCGAAGTCAAGGGCGTTGCGTAATTCCGCAGTTCGCCTGTCCCGCGGCCCATCCTGTGTTCAGCACCGGATGGGCCGCGTTTTTTGGGGCGGGACGGCAAAAGAATACCCGGTGCGCGCGGCGCACTACAGTGGATGTTGGTACGGAATTTTAACGGGAGATATACTGTAGGGGAATTTCACCAATAGAAGAGGATCTGGTATGGCACAGGCAAATTTGTCCGCAAGCAAGGTAGCGGTGGTCCGCTGCCCGGATTATGAGGAAGGGAAGGTGTTTGAAGCGGTGGTCCGGGGGCTGTCGCTCATAGGAGGTATCGGGCAGTTTGTTAAACGCGGGGAGCGGATTTTGCTGAAGCCGAATATGTTGGTGGGGACGGCGCCGGAGAAGGCGGTGACGACGCATCCGGCGGTGTTCAAGGCGGTGGCGCGGCATCTGCTGGAGGCGGGCGCGCGGCTTTCGTATGGGGATTCGCCGGGATTCGGTCGTCCGGAATCGGTGGCGCGCAAATGCGGCCTTGGCGCGGTGGCGGAGGCATTGGGGATAGCGCTGGCGGATTTCACGGGGGGCAGTACGGTGTCGTTTCCGGAGGGGCGGATGATCAAGCAGTTTACGGTGGCGAAGGGGGTGTTGGATTGCGATGGAATAGTTTCCATACCCAAAATGAAGACGCATGCCTTGACCCGGATGACAGGGGCCGTGAAAATCCATTTCGGGTGCATACCCGGGATGCTAAAGGGGGAGTTTCATGCGCGGATGTCGGATATGGAGCGGTTCTCGCAAATGCTGGTGGACCTGACGCGGTTTCTGCATCCCCGGCTTTATATCATGGACGGCGTGGTGGCGATGGAGGGGAATGGTCCGCGCAGCGGCACGCCGCGTCCCATGCACGCACTGCTGATGTCCGCGGATGCGGTGGCCTTGGATGCGGTGGCCTGCCGGATGATGGCACTAGAGCCATCCCTGGTGCCGACAAATGTGTGGGGGCAACGGCATGGATTAGGAATGTATGCCCAATTCGAGGTGGTGGGCGATCCCCTGGACTCGTTTGTGGTGAAGGATTTTAAGGTGAACCGGACTGCGGGTTCGACGACGGGGAGTATGAACAGCGCGCTGGCGCGGATGGTGCGGAACCGGGTGGTGCCGCGTCCGGTGATTAACGCGGAGAAGTGCACGCGGTGCGGCACGTGCGTGAAGGTATGCCCGGTGACGCCGAAGGCGGTGGATTTTCAGGCGCGGGAAACGGGGGCGCCGCCGGTGCATACCTATTCGCGATGCATCCGGTGTTATTGCTGTCAGGAAATGTGCCCGGAGAGCGCGATATCCGTGAGCACGCCTTTGTTAGGACGGTTGGTGCACCGGTAAGCAACAAATGCGGCGGGATATTGCCGGCGAGAATGGGAAACGCGGTTACTTCCGGGGGTTGAGCTTGTCTTTGTGGCGATCCATTTTTTCCTGGACACCGGGGAGTTTGGGGTCGAGACGGCGGGCGCGTTCCCATTCGCCGAGGGCGTGCTCGAGGTCGCCTTTGAGAAAGTAGGCGTCGCCGAGGTGGTCGCGGAGAACGGCGTCGTCGGAGTCCATGCGGTAGATGGCTTTTTGGATGAGGTCTATGGCTTCCTGGGCTTTTCCGCGTTTGTAGTAAATCCATCCGAGACTGTCGAGGTAGAAGGGGCTTTCGGGATTGACGCGGAGGGCTTTCTGGATGAGTTCTTCGGCTTTGTCGAGCTTGACGCCTTTGTCGGCGTAGAGGTAGCCGAGAAAGTTGAGGGTATCGGGGTCGTCGGGGTTGTAGTTGAGGAAGGCGATGAGGTTGGCCTCGGTTTTTTCGAAGTTTTTCAGGGATTCATACGCCATGGCGAGGTAGTAGTGAACCCAGATATCCTGCTTGGTGCCGTTGAGGAGGGCTTCGAGTATGTTGACGGCGTCTTCGTGCCGTTCGAGTCCGATAAGGGTGCGTGCCTGGATGATGCCGAGAGTGTGGGCGTTGATTTCTTTCCGGAGGGGCGGGATGGCGTCCAGGAGCCATTTCCCGGCGGCTTCCTTT